>CALWWT010000247.1 GCA_944385325.1 uncultured Clostridia bacterium
TTCGCGCAGCGAACCGTGCCCTGGGCGCGCCTACGGCGCGCAACCCCTAAAAAAACGTAGCCGTTGGCGCGGCAAGCGGCAACGGCGGAAAAAGAGAACGAGCGATTGGACTTTATCGACAGACTGAGGCTGCTGCATTTAAAGTGCGGCAGCCTTTTTTGCTTGTGAAGATACCTGTATCGAAAAAGATGGTGCAATGGGTTGGGAAATATGGTAAAATAATGTTGTGAACAAACAGATTTGGCTGCAATTTGGAAGATTGTGCCGTCAGATGTAAAATATGCAATAGTTATATTATAGTGCTTGAGAGGTCGATACATATGGAAAATTACAGGCTGATGCTGGTAGATGATGAACCGTGGGCACTTGCGGGTATCGAAGAAATTATCGATTGGACACAGGAGGGGTTTTCGGTGGTGGCGCGCTGTGAGTGCGCTGCCGAGGCAATTGCACAGGCTGGTCGGGTCTGTCCCGATGCTGTGATCACAGATATCCGGATGCCGGATATGACCGGAATCGAACTGGTCCAGCGGCTGAGAAAAAAACTGCCGGATGTGCAGTGCGTGGTCGTCAGCGCCTATTCTGATTTTGAGGTGGCACGGGAAGCCATCCGGCTGTCGGCTGTCCATTACCTGCTCAAGCCGCTGGCCGCTTCCGATGTCAGGGAGGCGGCAAAAATGCTCCGCGATAAGCTGGGGCAGATCGACCGGCCGAAACAACCGCTTTCTCAGGCTATGGCTATAGACCCGGAGCATCCTGTTTTTCCGGATGCCCCGGGTGGGACGGACTGCTATCTGGTCTTGTCTGAGACGGATTTCCGGCTGCCTGCCCGGGAAAACGGGTGGTGCCAGCCGGTCCTGATCGGCGGGCTGATGGGCTTTCTGACAGATTATTATCCGGCAGATCTCCCGGAAGGGTGCGGCCTGAGCATGCCGGGACAGCCGGGTGAATGGCTGCTTCGGACAGCCCGTGCATCGCTGGTGGGCGGCGTCGTGTTTGTGCAGGATACCGGACGCGGCCAGCTGTCGGTTGCGGAAATCCAGCTGTACCTGATCGAAAATATGCGCAATGAGATCACCCTTAAAGACCTGGCTGCACACTTTTTTGTGACAGAGACCTATCTGTGCGACCGGTTTAAAAAACAGACCGGCGAATCGATTATGAGCTTTCTGCGCCGCATCCGGATGCACCGGGCGCAGAACCTGCTGATGGCCTCCCGGCTGTCGCTCAGGGAGGTCGCGTACCAGTGCGGCTACAGCGATTACTCTTATTTTGGCCGGCAGTTTAAGGCGGAGGTCGGCATCACGCCCGACCTGTTCCGCAAGGAAAAAAGATATACCGCTTATTAAGCGGGGTCAGCTTTCACCGCTCTCAAGCGGCAGGTGCTCCCTCGGGATGACCAGCTCGACAACGGTATAGTACCCTTCCTGTGAACGCAGCAGCAGGTCGGCCTGTTCGCCAAAGGTCAGCCGCAGGCGGTGGTAAATATTGGGCAGCCCAATGCTGATCTTGCTTTTTTTGGACTGGAAATCAGGTTCCCGTTCCTTTTCCGGTTCGCCGTTATACTGGTGGATTTTTTCAAGCAGCCGCTCAAGGATTTCTTGCTCTATCCCGACTCCATTGTCCGCGATCCGGACATGGAGTCTTTTTTCGTGGATAAAAGTCTGTACCAATATGATCCCGCCGCGCCGTCCGGCAAACGCATGCCGGATGGCATTCTCGGCAAGCGGCTGCAGCAGCATCGATAAAACCGGCCAGCTGAGGGTCTCGGGATCGATGTCTTCCAGTATCTGTACCCGGTTTGGAAAACGGGCATCCATCACCGAAAGGTATGCGCCCAGATGCCCCAGCTCATCTTCCAGCTGAACCATCATCGGCGAATACAGGGAATACCGGAACATCTGGGACATCCCGCCGACCAGCTGCTCGATCGGCTGGGCGCCGTAATGGTGGGCAAGCGACCGTACCGATTCCAGGGTATTGAACAGGAAATGCGGATTGATCTGGCTGCGGTAGGCGAGCAATTCCGTTCTGATTTGGGAGAGTTTTGCTTCATACATGTCCCGTGCGTATTTTTGCTCCCGGATGGTTGCCTGCCGCAGGTCTTCCATTACAAGGTTGAGCGCGTCTGAAACTGGGGTCAGTTCAGAGATCTGCGGCGGGCTGACCCGGACGCCGTCGCTTCCGGCAAGCCGGATTTCAGCTGTCATCCGCATGATGGAACGGCGTACCAGCCACAAGATCCCGACAATCACCATTCCTGCCATCACCATCGCCACCAGCATCAGCCAGATCAGCAGATACCTGGCTTCCGGCATGCCGGAAAATAGGGAATCAGTGGGAGTAAGCAGGATCATTCTCCAGCCGGGTACCGTTAGTTCCATTGATTCCAGCAGGTATTTGGATTCGCCGACCTGCATCTGGCGGTCGTCTGATTGGGTTTGCTTGAGCGTAATGGTTTCCTGCTGGGTCAGTGTCCGGCTGCTGTACAGAATATTACTTTCATTCATAAAAATTGCTGCACTGTTTTCATACTGAACCCCGATGATTTCATCAAGCAGGTCCTCCATTCGGTAAATGACCGCACCCAGAATCGGATTATAATCATACCGGTGTCCATCAATAATGCCGTATACAGGAAAAAGGTATACGAGATATTTATCTTCTTTATAGTACATAATCGGTGAATAAACCGCCTCCCGAAAATGGCGGTCGTCTTCAATACCAGATATTTTAATTGCTTCTTCTGCCAGATCAATATATTGATTGGTTATAGACAGTTTGCGCCCACGGTCGGAAAAAAATACAATATCCTGAAATCCGTATCCGTACGTACTGATATAGCTAAACATATCCATAACAGCGGTTTTTGATTCAATGACTACACTGGGAATATCAGATAGTAAAAATTTCTGTGTTACATTAGAATATGCTGCAATCTGTGCCGATTCCTGAGAGGAACTGAGCAGTGCTTCCAGCTGGTTACAGGAAACCGTGGCATATCGGGAAAAGTTAGCTTTAGCCTGATTTTGTGCCTGCGGAAGTATTCCAAAAGCAAAATAGCCGAATACCAAGATCAATGTCATCAATAGAATTCCCATTGACCGCATTAGTCCGCTTTGCAGAGAAGTGATACGGAATAACCGAATAACAATTGGACGTACCAGCTTTTGATAAAATGTTTTTATGATCTTTTTTATCATTATTTATATTCCTTCCTGTTACTGAAAATGTTTAAATATATTTTAGTAAAATATCGTCAATTTTATTGCTCTAAAAATCATTTTCTTTTCTTTTTGCCCAAAAACATTGTATCATGCTTAGGTAAATATGCGCAATATTTTCGGGCTAAGAAACCGAATTTTGTCCGAGAACTTCCGAAGATTGTCTCTTTCTATTTTGTTCAAAATCTATTATCATAATATCAACAGGAAAAACACCGATATGTTAAAAATTATTTGTGAACATTTTGGAGGAGTGATCATCTTGACGTCTCTGGCAAAGGAAAAGAAAACCGTAACCGCAGCCCAGGCGAAGGGTATGCAGAAACTGGCAATCAACTTTAAAAAGTATTGGCAGATATATCTGCTGCTGATACCGGCACTGGTATGGTATATCCTGTTTGCGTATTATCCGATGGC
>CALWWT010000248.1 GCA_944385325.1 uncultured Clostridia bacterium
GCCGAAGCGGCGTCTGTTCCCGCTCTCAGATCAGCAAGGCAATGGGGCTGACACAGGCTTCCATTTCCAAAATTATTGCACAGTTAATAGAAGAGAATATTGTTTATGAAACCGGCTATATCACCGGTGAAAAGGGCAGGCGTTCAATCGGCATCGCTTTGAATACCCGATGCAAAAAGGTCCTCGGCGTCCGAATTTCCCGGCGTTCCTTTGCGATCGGTCTTTTTGACCTGGCAGGTCAGATGTATGAAAGTGTTTCCGGTCAGTTTACTGCGGATACCACCCTTCATGATGTTATCGCCCGTATCCGCGGGGCTTTGCATAACTATCTTTCCCAGTACCCGGAAATCGCGTCGATCGGCGTTGCCGTTCCCGGTCCTTTCAACCAGCGCACAAGCGAAATTATCCTGACGACTTCGATGGCTACCGTTGACTGGAATAATACCAATCTCCGGGATGAGTTCGGGGATTTTCTCGTGCCGATCGCTTTTAGCCATGACGCCGACGCCGGTGCGCTCGCCGACTGGTGGTTCGGGTCGCGGGTCAGTGAACTGGGAACCAGCCTTGTCCATTTCCTGGTCGGTGACGGTGTTGGCGCCGGGCATGTCGTGGACGGTGAACTTGCTTCTGTCGCTAATTTTTCGCGGGAGCTCGGGCATATCAGCATCAATGTCGATGGTCCGCAGTGCCTCTGCGGCAACCGCGGCTGCCTGGAAATGTACTGTTCGACCTTCGCGTTTATGAAAATGGTCACCGATGGACTGGAACAGCATCCGGAATCCTCTCTCGCACGGCTGATCAACCTGACTCCGCGGGATGTTTTTTCCGCTGCACAGGCAGAAGACCCGTTTGCGGTCGAATGTGTTTTGCAGCTGGGTCAGTATATCGGCTATGGCGTGGTCAATATTATCTATGCCTACGATCCTGATATCGTCATTATCAGCAACGAAATGGCGCGCGGCGGAAAACTCCTTCTCGATCAGGTTCGCAGGGTCGTTTCCCAGCGGATGCCTGCCGTTATCTTCCGCAAGGTGTCTATCCAGCTGGAAGACGACTGGCTGATGTCCGATCCTGTACTCTTTGGCGCTGCCGCTGTCGCGGTCGGTCATTGTATGGAAAGTCCGGTCATGCTGCTGGGCAACAGCCCGGTGTCCGGGCGGACTTGTTCGCGTTGATCGGCGGCGTTCCGACCGCCTCGATTGCGAAAATAACTGCCTGAGCGAACGCGGCGCAGTGTCTGTGCTGCCTGTTTGCCTGAGTTCGTTCCTTCCTTTGGAAGTTAGCAAAGGGCGGTTTCGGTCACGCTCGGTCGGTGTTTTATCAGGTGTCCGGGCGGACTTGTTCGCGTTGATCGGCGGCGTGTATCATCTGCCGCTTCCGGCAAAGGAGTGATCAATTTACATGAAGCTGCTTCGCTTCGGCAGCGGTCTGAACCACTGCGGCAGTGTCACGCTGCACACCGATCGGCTGACGCTGAGAAAATTTTCCCGCGCGGATGTCCAGCCGATGTTCCAAAACTGGGCGTCCGACCCGGATGTGACCAGATACCTGCTCTGGCGCTTCCATACTTCGCCTACTGAAACCAAAGAGGTCGTTGAATACTGGCTCAGCCAGTACCGCCGGCTGGATTTCTATGAATGGGCGATCGTTCCGGATGGGATGGACGAACCGGTCGGTTCCTGCGGCGCCTCCAAAGTCTGGGGGAAAAAGGGCGTTTGGGAAATCGGGTACTGCCTTGGAAAAAATTGGTGGGGAATGGGTTACGGTACCGAAGCCGCTTCGGCGATCATCCAGCTGCTGTTTGAAAAGGTCGGCTGCCGGGAACTGATCGCCATGCATGAGCTTGGCAACGATGCTTCCGGCAGGGTTATGCTCAAGTGCGGTATGCAGCCGGTTGTGGGCAGAATCCAGCTGGTTCGTTCTGACCATGGGATGCTCCGCTGCCAGGTCTACCGCATTTCCCGCAGTCAGTGGTCAACCCGGTGTCCGGGCTGATACATTATTATGGAAGGAATGGTCTTATTATGAATGAACATCTGTCACGGACGCTCCGGCTTCGGATGGAGAAAACCGCTGATAACCTGCGGAAAAATGGCTTTGACGTTCAGATTCTCGCTTCTGCTGCCGAGGTCGCGCCGGTCTTGCAGCAGTTGATTCCGGATGGCGCAGTGGTTGCGCATGGCGGCTCGATGTCGCTTGCTGAATGCGGCGTGATCGAACTGCTCCGCAGCGGCAGGTATCAGTACCTCGACCGTGACCGCGCCGGTATCACGCCGGAAGAACGGGTGGAATGTATGCGGCAGGCGCTGCTTGCGGATGTCTATCTCGCTTCGGCAAACGCGCTGCTGGAATCCGGCATGATCTACAACGTGGACGGCAACGGCAACCGTACCGCTGCAACCCTCTATGGTCCGAAAAAGGTCGTCTATGTCGTGGGACAGAATAAGATCGTCCCGGACTTTGAGGCGGCAGTCAACAGGGTGAAAAAAATCGCATGTCCCGCGAATACGATGCGCCTTTCCTGCAAAACCTACTGCGCGGAAAAAGGCGAGTGCGTCTCCTGCCTGAGTAACGGCGGTATCGAGTCGGGCTGCGGCAATACATCTATCTGCAATGACCATGTCCTCATTCGCAGAA
>CALWWT010000249.1 GCA_944385325.1 uncultured Clostridia bacterium
AACAGATTTCGCTCCATTGCGATGGAGCGACCAGAGGACCAGCCCTCTGGACTCCCGCGATTTTTTGAAAAAAATCGAGTAAAACTTTTTTGTCATTACCGTACCCACATTGTGCGTAACCCAGCCCCGTCGCTCTGCGCTCGCGTGAACAGATGCGCAGAGTGTGCGCACAATTTGTCTGTTTACATAACTGCGAAGCAACTTCACTACTTGTAACTTCACTTGGCGCAAGCCAAACTTAACGTACTGCGTCAGCAGGACTCTTCACTCCTGCGCAAGCAGGCTGCCCGGCGCGTTCGCTTAGGTTGCTTCTATTGCAAACGAGGCGGTCGGCACGCCGCCGATCATCGCGAACAAGGGAGCGCAGGCACTGCACCGCTCTGCGCTCGCGTGAATCATTGGGTAGTGTGTGCACAGAATTTTGCAAAATAAAAATAAGGGAGAATATATGCAGCTTAAATTGACGGCTGTCGGTGATGGACGTACAGCGCAGCTGCCGTTCGGCAGTGTGGTCATCCGCGCCAAACGGATGGCAGGCGCCGGTGTGATGGAGGTCTTCACGCCGGATACGACCGTTTCGCTTCGCTGCGGGATGCAGCTGACCCTTTCCGCCGATGGCAATGATATCTTCTCCGGCTATATTTTTACGCTGGAGTCCTCGCGGTTCGGCCGCAGAATGGTCGCCGCGGACGGGATACGGTATCTGCTTTGCCGGGATACCAAGGTCTACACCAATATCTCCGCATCGGCGATTGTCCGCGATATCTGCGGTGAACGCGGTCTGACGCTGGGCGGCGCGGAGGATTACGGCATTATCCTGCCAAGCTTTGTCGCTGACAGGCAGACACTTCTTGATATCATATCTACCGCCTGCACCGAAAGCGAGAAGATGGGCGGCGGGAAACTGACATTTTTGGACGATGCCGGGCAGCTTAGGCTGATGAAGGAGGAAAGCCTTGATACCGGGCTGGTGCTGACGGGTGAGAACCTGCTTTCCTCCTGTATTGTCAGCGCGGATATCGGGACCGATACCTACAACCGCATCCAGCTTGTCCGAAAAAACAGGCGTTCCGGTCAGCGGGAGTTTTTTGTTCAGGAAGACGCCGCGTCGATCGCGCGCTGGGGTGTGTTGCAGTACAGCGAATCGGTGCTCCAGAATACCACCGATTCGGAGATCAACCAGCGGCTGACGGCGCTTCTTGCTCAGAAAAACCGGGAATTGGTCCGTTTGCAGCTGGATGCCGCCGGAAACCTGCTGTGCAGAGCCGGTTTCCTGATCCGGGTAAGCCTGCCGGAAATGAATATTGACGGCAAGTTCCGTATTTTGGAGTCGGAACACCGGTTCACGACCGGCGGCTATACAATGAAGCTGGTTGCCAGTGAACAGTCGGAAGGAGGGGTTTGATGATCTCTGACCTGCTGAGAAAATCCTCTGCCGGCAGTATCGCCGCTTCGGTCGAAGGGCAGATGCTGTTCGGAACGGTCGAGTCGGTCAGTCCGCTGAAGGTGAGGGTCGACAACCGGCTGCTGCTGGAAGGCGACGCGCTGGTCCTGCCGCATTTCCTCGAACGGCAGGAGTTCCACCTTGTACACGAGGCGGATCTGCATACGATGGACAAAACCTACCTGATCGAGCCTGGGCTTCAGGCTGGCGACAGGGTGATTTTGCTTGCGCTGGATGGGGAATATCTGGTGCTGGGAAGGGTCGGCGAGGTGGGCAATGTCCGTCAGGTGGTGGAAATCTGACGGCGGTTTGCCGGTCTTTGTGCCGAAAGGAGGTGAGATATGAGTATACTCAGTTTGCTGCCGGTGATTGAGGGCGGCAAGTCGCGGGTGATGGGTGATGTGACCTGGAATCTGGAGAAAATGAGCGAAAAAATGGGCGGGATGGACAGCCTTTGCCAGTCCATCCGGCTGGCGCTGGAGGTGCCGAGGTACCGTTATCCGATCTACTCGTGGCAGTATGGGAGCGAACTCGAAACGCTGATCGGCAGCGGTTTTGAGGAGATATCCGAAAAGGCGCCCGCAATGATCCGGGACGCGCTTTTAAGGGACGACAGGATCGAGTCGGTGGACGGGTTTGTGATTGCCCGTTCCCAGCAGCGCGGCGCCGCGGATATCAGTTTCACCGTCCATTCACGGCTCGGCAATCTCGAAGTGTTCTGGACGGTTGAAACCAGCTGATGACGGAGGTGATGTTGTGGCAGATACAGGATGGCCGTTTTACGGGCTGGACTTTATCGTCCAGCCGGATATCTCGGCTGCCGGGTATTTTGACCAGCTGGCAGCGATGGTCGGTATCGACCTGATGGATTTATATGCCGCCGTGCAGCTGTCCGGAATATTGTCTGGCGGCGATGGGAATGAAACTGCTGTGATACCGGTTTCGGATGCGCTTGCAGATGCCGGACGGTCTGATTCGGTTCCATCCGGCAGATTTGAACCGGATGGCGCGGCATTTGACAGCGGTGTGCTGCCGGGTGTTGGCGGTGATGACGGGTCGGGATCAGGTGGTAAGGCGTCTGCGGATGGGATTGGGCTTTGGCTGGATATGCTCGGTGCGGCA
This sequence comes from uncultured Clostridia bacterium, assembly GCA_944385325.1. Classification (GTDB taxonomy): domain Bacteria; phylum Bacillota; class Clostridia; order Oscillospirales; family Ruminococcaceae; genus Faecivivens. Next base: position 2,567 of record CALWWT010000249.1, read on the forward strand.
GTTGATTCCGGCGATGGCGGTTTTGGGTGGGGATTCGACGGGCTGGGCGTGACGGGTGATGGTGGTGACGATGGGCAGACTGCTTATGATTCGTTTGCCCAGTATCCGGGTGCGGACGGCTGGCGGCAGCAGCTGCTGGATGTATCCGCCGGGATGCCCCTTAACCCGGAGATTCCCTTTGCCCGGGCATTCTCCGGGCTGGAAGCCGCTGCCGGAGGCAGCGGTGTCAGCCTCGGAGAGGCTCTCGATGCGGCGGTCGCAGGGATGCTGTGGCAAAAGGCGGCTTCCTTTGACAGCTTTGCCGCCTTTGCCGGGTCAGCATCCCATTCCCCGACCGCCGCACAGATGTCCATTCCCAGAATGGACGGCATCACCGGCGCATCCCTTCCGGATGCGCCCATTCCGCCGGAGATGCTCTGGTCGGAAACGGAAGACCGGCTGCTCGACCGGCTGGAACGCAGACTCGGCATTGAAATCGCCAACAGCACCGAAGGCGCGTTCGGTTAAAGGAGGTGAGATACATCATGGCAACCGTTACATTCGGTGACGTCGTCTTCCTGCCGCCTGAGAAGGTCAGTTTTTCCCAATCGGCTGCCCACCAGCGGGTCGCGCTGATGGAGGTCGGGGATATTACCCAGCTCTGTCCGCCGGGTCAGCAGGTGGTCACCTTCTCCGGGTTCTTTCCGCAGCCGGGAAGCTATCCGTTCCAGTCGGTGAGCGAACCTGCCGCTGCTGCCGCAAGCTTGAAAGCCATGCTGGCGGATAAAAAGCCGTATTCCTTTGTCATGAGCGGCGTGCAGCTGGAAATCAGGATGCAGGCGACACTGGAAGAGCTGGAACTCTGGCAGGAGGGAGGTGATGAATCCATCTGCTACCGGGTCAGGCTCCAGGAGTACCGCGACGCCGAAGCGACTGTCCTGCAAATCACTGAAAGCAGTACCGTCCGTACCGAAGAGAGCCAGTCTCCGCAGACCTATACCGTCAAATCGGGCGATACCCTTTGGGCGATCGCCCGGCAGTACCTCGGCGATGGCAGCCGGTATGGTGAGATCGCGGCGCTTTCCGGGATCGGCAACCCCAACCTGATCTATCCCGGTCAGCAGCTGACCCTGCCGGAAGAATAACCGGGTTCGGATTATTACAGGTAATAGTGAATAAGTAACAGGCGAGTGTGTGCGAATTGCTCTGCGGAAAGCAACTTAAATATCGCACCATCTACCCGCCGCGTTCGCTTTGGCAGTTACCTTCGCAATCGAGGCGGTCGGAGCGCCGCCGACCATCGCGAACAAGGCAGCGCGGGCTCCGCGCTGGCTCTGGCGGGAGCGTATCGAGGGAATAGTGATTAAGTAACAGGCAAGTGTGTGCGCACAAACTCTTTGCGTTCGAGAGGGGAAGCGACTTTGGATTTTTCGCTATAAAAATGCAGGCTTTGTGCGAGGATTCTTTCAATCCCTCCGGCACTGCGTGCCACCTTCCTTTACACAAGGGAGGCTTTGGACGGTGCGAACAGACGGAAAGTTGGTGTGTACAGTTTTTAACGTAAGTGCGTGGTCAAAGCCTTTGAGTGCTGAGCTCTATGAGCGTGGTATCACATCGGCAAACAGTCAGCCCGGACACCGGGCCGCGGCGACACGCCGCAAGAAAGGAGCAATGTAACTATGAGCTATCTGACAGCCGAAAACCTTGTAAGCGGTCAGGAAGGCAGAGCCTATGTCAAGCTGGACGGTCAGAACCGTGAGCTGCTCTACCTTAAAAACGTCACCGCTTCGGTCACCAAACATAAACAGTCGGTCCGTACCCTCGGACGGCGCGGTGACCAGTTCAAAAGCGCCGGTTTTTCCGGCAGCGGTAAGATGACCGTTTATTATGTCACCAGCCTGTTTCGGCAGCTGATGCTGGAATATATGAAAAACGGCGTCGATACCTATTTTGACATCGTCGTTATCAACCAGGACCCGCAGTGTGCCTTTGGCAGCCAGTCGGTCGTCCTTAAAAACTGCAATCTGGATAAGGTGGTCTTGGCTAAACTCGATGTCGCGGAGGATTTCCTCGATGAGGAACTGTCCTTCACCTTCGACGATGCTGAGATCCTTCAGCCGTTTACCGAAGCTTGAGGAGGTTTGACCGATGGATTTGCAGGCGTTTCTCCGTCCTGAGGTGCTGCCGGCAAGAGAGATGGAAGTGGTTCTCTCCGACCGGTTCCGCGATCAGGACGGTAACCCCGTTCCCTTTAAGCTGAAAGGCATTTCCGAAGAGGAAAACTCCCGTATCCGCCGCAGCTGCCAGCGCCCCGGTCATAACGGCGTCGATGCGCCGTCCTTTGACAGGGAACACTTCCTCCGGGCGTTTACTGCCGCGTGTGTCGTCAGCCCGGATTTGAAAAACCAGTCGCTCCAGCAGAGCTGGGGCGTGCTCGGTGAGGAAGCGCTGCTGGGCGTGATGCTGACGGCTGGCGAATTTGCAAAGCTTTTCGCCGCCGCAAGGGAAGTATGCGGCTTTATCGCCGCCAGCGATGCCGAAACAGTCAAAAATACCTTAAAAAAAGATTGCGGCAGGGAGACGGTGAACTGAATTACGCCTTCTGGTGCTTCGTCCGGTGCGGTATCCGCCCGGGTGTGTACGCCTCTCTGCCTGTCCGTGAAAAACTGCTCATCCAGGCTATGATCGAGGTCTGGAATGAACAGATGCCGGGTTTGCCCTGCTGACCCTGAAAGGAGTGTCCATGACCGAAACACAAAGGATTCTCAGGCTGCTCGCGCAGCAGTCGCCGCCTTCTGACGAAGAAATCCTCGCCGGTATCGTCCGCGAATTTCTCTCGGGTGAAAAGCGGCGGGAAATGCTGACCGGTCAGCGATATTATGAAAACAAAACCGACGTCCTCCGGCGTACCCACTGGCGGATCGGTGAAAATGGGATGCTGGTTCCCGATGAGGGGCTGCCGGCTGCAAAAATCGCCCATGCGTTCGTCCGAAAGCTGGTCGACCAGAAGGCACAGTACCTCTTTGGAAGACCGTTTACCATCCGGTGTGAGAACGATGTTTTTGCCGGGCTGATGGCAAAGGTCTTTGACGCGCAGGTCCGCGCTCAGATGCGCTCGCTGTGCAAGGAAGCTGTCAACAAAGGCATCGGCTGGTTGCAGGTCTGGCCGGAAAACGGTGAAATCAGGTTCCGCAAAATCCCGTCGGAAGAGTTGATTCCGGTGTGGGAAAATGATGAGCCTGACCGGCTGCAGATGGTCCTGCGGCTGATTCCGGTCGAATGGCATGGCGTGCGCGGCAGGGTGGAAAAAAGGCTGCTGGTGCGCTGCTGGGATAAGGACGGTGTGCAGGACTATTTCTACCAAAACGGCCGGATGGAGCCGGAAGGGGGTAAACAGCCGCATCTGACGCTGGACGGAAAAGGGCTGCTGCTCGACCGGCTGCCGTTTATCCCGTTCCGGTATAACGATGAGGAACTGCCGCTGGTCAGGTTTATCAAGCCGCTGATCGACGACTATGACCGGCTTAAATCGGAGGACAGCGACAACCTCGGCGAAACCAGCGGCGCTTTGATGGTGCTGCAAAACTATGACGGCACCGACCTGGGCGAATTCCGCGAAAACCTCGCGCGTTACCGTGCCGTCAAGGTCTCTGACGGCGGCGGTCTGGAAATCAAGGCACAGCCGGTACATACCGATTCGCTGCTTGCCCATCTCCAGCAGGACAGAAAAGACCTGTATGAGATCGGACGCGGTGTGGATACCCAGAATGAGTCGTTTGGAACCGCTTCCGGTGTCGCGATGAAGTTTCTGTATGCCGACCTTGACCTCGACTGCGCCGGTATCGAGTGCGCGTTTGCGGCTGGGTTTGAGCAGATGGTCTATTTTATCGCGCTGTTCGCCGGGCTGATGGGATTGGGTGACTTTACCGGTGTGCCGGCTGAGATTGTCCTCAACCGTGATATCATCATCAGCGAAGGCGACGCGATCGACCAGTGCGTGGCAAGCGCCGGGCTCCTCTCCAGACGCACCATGCTGGAAAACCATCCGTGGGTCGTCAGCGTCGAGGAAGAACTGGCGCGGCTCAGCCAGGAACAGAGCCGTCAGCCGCAGTCGGATAAATCGGAGGTAAGCGAATGAACGAGAATATGGCGTATGAGAATGGCACAGAATCCGGTATGCCGCCGGAAAATACCGCCGGGTCTGTAATTGAAGCGGGTGACGGACTGGCAGATGCTGCCGGCGATACACAGCCGGTGCAGGATTTGACCGAAAATTTGCCTGATGGCAGCGACGAGCCGGAAACGGTACCGGATAGTCTGGTTGAACAGGATGCCGAAGAATTGCATTTGCTGCAGCGTCAGCTTTCGATGGTTTGTTCCGAAGTGGATGCCCTTCATGAGTGCTGCGAGATATATGGCAGGGAAATTGATAAACTGCGCGAGGAACGCGATCGGCTGACGGTTATGGTTTTGCAGCAGATGGGCGCGGTCGATGGCAGCTACCTGCTGGAGAAAATGCGCCGGGATGGTGTGACGGATTCTGAACAAATCTTTAAACAGGCTAAATCCAGTTATCCCCAGCTTTTCCGCCGCAAACTGGAAGGCGTTCGCCCGGCTGTTGGCGGCACTGGTGAGGCGGTTGCACCGAATGAAATGAGCTTCTCGGAACGGATGCGTCAGTTCACCGAAGACCCCGATGGGTACGCGCAGAGATTCAGGTAAAAAGTAAGTGGTAATAGGTAACAAGTGAGTGTTGAAAAGGAGAATGAATATGGCTGAAATGACAAAACTTGCAAATCTTGTAAATCCTCAGGTTATGGGCGACTGGGTGAATGAACACCTTGAAAAAAATATGAAGTTCGCTTCGCTGTGTACCGTCGATAACACCCTTGCAGGCCGTGCCGGTGATACCGTCACCGTCCCCAAATATTCCTACATCGGCGATGCCGGCGAAATCGCTGAAGGCGGTGAGATCCCGGTTGTTCAGCTTACCGCTGACTCTGAAACCGTTACCGTTAAAAAGGCTGGCAATGGTATTGAACTGACCGATGAGGCGGTTTTGGCAGGTTACGGCGACCCGCTGGGTGAGGCTGCCAACCAGCTGACCCTCTCGATCGCCGGTAAGGTCGACGCCGATGTGCTGACCGTTCTGGGCACCATCACCACACCAATGACCTGCACCTCTGCTGAAAAACTGTCGGCGGATGTTGTCGCCGAGGCGCTTTCCTGCTTTGGTGAGACGGACAGTGAAGGGAAAGTCCTGATCGTCTCGCCTGCACAGCTCGCACAGCTGCGCAAAAGCGAAAGCTGGCTGAAAGCGACCGATATCGGCGCGATGCAGCTGGTGTCCGGTGCGGTCGGTATGATTCACGGTTGCAGTGTTGTGGTATCTGAGAAAATCAAGGCGTCCGGTTCCCAGTACACCAACTATATCGTCATGCCCGGTGCGCTGACCCTTTTCCTCAAAAAGGATACCGAGGTCGAAACCGACCGCGATATTATTCACAAGTCGACCATCGTCACGGCTGACAAGTATTATGCCGTTTACCTGGCAAATCCCGGCAGAGCGGTGAAAATCACCTGCGCGGAGTAATGGGGTATCAGGTCTATGAGTAACTGGCTGGAAAGAGAGGACGCACTCGAAAGGGTTTGTGAGATCGCGGCTGCAAACGGCAGTGTCGACGCTGGTTTGCAGCAGGATGAAAATTTTCGGATGCTTGCCGGGCTGCTGCTGGATGAGATGATCGACTGGTGCGGTCTGGAACTGGTTCCCGAAGGCGCACTCTGGGTGACGGCAGATGAACTGGCAAGACGGTATCATGCGGGCTTTTGCGGTAACGTCGCCCGGGTTACGATGGGTAACTTCTCGGTGCAGTATCAGGACGGTTCACAGCAGCGCTGGCATAATGCCCTCAGACCTTGGCGAAAAGTTCGGTTTGTCTGAGTTTTGGGTATTGCGTGGACAGCCTCCCTTTTGAGGGAGGTGGCATTGTGTAAGCAATGACGGAGGGAGTATACCGAGCGGGGAAGCAAGGTTGGGTTGCTGAGCTCCAAAGGCGTAAATGAATCCCGGCAAACTGAGAGCACAGGCACTGTACCGCGTTCGCTCAGGTTGTTTCATTTGTAATCGAGCGAACTGGTCAGCGGAAGCATTCCACCGCTTTACTCGTTGGATGGTGGTCGAAGCTTTTAACTGCTGAGCACTATTTGGGAGAGTAAATGTCGGCAAACAGGGAGCACAGGCACTGTGTCGTCGCACGACTGTCCACCGGACAGTCGACGAGGGGCAGAAAGTGCGCCATATCGGCGCAGTGAAGTGCTGCGCAGTGAAGTGCGCGTTGCGCGTGAAGCAGCTTCGCAGTGAAGTTTGCTTCGCAA
>CALWWT010000250.1 GCA_944385325.1 uncultured Clostridia bacterium
CGGATGGTTCGCGCAGCGAACCGTGCCCTGGGCGCGCTCTGCGCGCAACCCTCCCCAAAAAGTCTAGCCATTGCCGCAGATTGTGCGGCAATGGCGGACTGCTTACCCCAACTTTTGTTATAGAACCTTTTTTTTGTTTCAAATCAGGCTGACCGGGTTTGAACGAATGGCTGGTTTTGGCAGTTTGGTTATTGTGCACGAACACACACTGAGATATTCTATATTCTTTAAATAGAATGAGACTGGATTTTTTTGGCTTCCCATGGTATTATTAAGATAACATCAGTATGCTTCACAATTGGAGCCAACGGTTATAACAGAAAGGACGATTTATTATGCAGAATATTCCTGTCGTCAAACTTGGTCTGATTGCAGTCAGCCGTGACTGCTTTATCATCTCTCTCTCTGAGCGCCGCCGCGCTGCCATCGCAGCCGCATGTGCTGCCAAGGGACTGGAAATCTATGAAGCAAAGACGACTGTCGAAAATGAGCTGGATATGCTGAAGGCTGTCGATGAGGTCAAGGAAGCAGGGTGCAACGCTCTTTGCGTATTCCTCGGCAACTTTGGTCCCGAAACACCTGAAACTCTGATCGCACAGCGCTTTGACGGTCCTGTCATGTACGCTGCCGCTGCTGAAGAATCCGGCAATGACCTGATCAACGGACGCGGCGACGCTTACTGCGGTATGCTTAACTGCTCTTATAACCTCGGTATGCGCAAGATCCGCGCACATATCCCTGAGTATCCTGTCGGCACCGCTGAGGAAGTCGCTGACATGATTGCTGACTTCATTCCTGTTGCAAGAACCGTACTCGGTCTGTCTGGTCTGAAGATCATCACCTTTGGTCCCCGTCCTCAGGACTTCTTTGCATGTAACGCTCCGATCAAGGGTCTGTACGATATCGGCGTTGAAATCGAGGAAAACTCTGAGCTTGATCTGCTGGTCGCTTATAAGGAACACGCCGGTGACCCCCGTATCCCTGAAGTTATTGAGGATATGAAGAAGGAAATGGGCGAGGGACGTTATTATGACGACCTGATGGCAAGAATGGCTCAGTTTGAGCTGACCCTTCTGGACTGGGCTGAACAGCACAAGGGCGCACGCAAATATGTTGCGTTTGCAGATAAGTGCTGGCCTGCATTCCCGTCTCAGTTCGGCTTTGAGCCCTGCTATGTCAACTCCCGTCTGGTTGCAAAAGGCATCCCGGTTTCCTGTGAGGTTGACATTTACGGTGCACTGTCCGAGTATATCGGTCTGTGCGTAACCGGCGACGCTGTCACTCTGCTGGATATCAACAACTCTGTTCCCGCAGACCTGTACAAAGAGGATATCGCGCCCAAGTTCAGCTACAAGCTGACCGATACCTTCATGGGCTTCCACTGCGGCAATACTCCTTCCTGCAAGATGTGCGCTGACCGTGCGATCAAGTACCAGCTGATCCAGCACCGTCTGCTCGAACCCAAGGACAGCGATCCTGACTTTACCCGTGGTACGCTGGAAGGCGACATCGCTGCAAGCGACATCACCTTCTACCGCTTGCAGTGTGATGCTAAGGGTGTTCTGCGCGCTTACATCGCAGAAGGCGAAGTCCTGCCGGTTGCGACCCGTTCTTTTGGCGGCATCGGTATCTTTGCTATCCCTGAGATGGGACGTTTTTACCGTCATGTCCTGGTTGAAAAAGGCTATCCGCATCACGGTGCGGTAGCGTTCAGCCATTGCGGCAAGGCGCTCTTCTCCATCCTGCGTTACCTGGGTGTTGAAGATATTGCGTATAACCAGCCTGCCGGTCTGCCTTACAAGACTGAAAATCCTTTCGCATAAGTCTGGCAGATAACTGAACCGTTCACGAAACGCCTCTGTTCCGGTTTAAACGGGGCAGAGGCGACAGACTGTCAATAAAGTCTATAGTCTGTCTTTTCTGTCCGCCATTGCCCTGCTATCGCATGGGCAATGGCTACGTTTTTTTGGAGATTGCGCGCAGAGCGCGCCCAGGGCTGCGCCCTGGACCTGCTTTATATATCAATTACGTTCTGCGAAAAGGCTGTTGAATTTCTATAAACATTTAATAATCTTTTTTTCGACAAGCTCACACCTCTGTTCCGGTTTAAACGGGGCAGAGGCATTTCTGCATGAAAAAACCCGAAAAGATGACAGCTGCCATCTTTTCGGGTTTTGCTTTTCAGAATATTTTTACAGCAGAGCAAGGGAGAGCTGATGTGCGATTTTTTCAGCGTTTTCAGCAATCGAACCGTTGTCGCAGTTGACAATGAAATCCGCATACTTCTCGTACAGCGGAACCCGTTCCTCATACAACTGCTCGACTGTCTTGTTCTTGGCACCACATACGCCGCGCGTCGCCAGATTGCCCAGCCGTTCTTTGACATGCTCACAGGAAAGCTGGATATATACAACCGCGCCCAATTCCTTGAGATGTGCCATTGCTTCGGGATAATAAACCGCGCTGCCGCCGGGTGCAACGACCGTCCGGTCACAGATAATGCCGGAAAGGACTTCATTTTCAATACGGTAAAACTTGTCCAATCCATCATAGTCGATAATCTGCTGCAAACGTTTTCCAGTCTGGTTCTGGATCAGCAGGTCGCCGTCAACGAATGAAAAACCGAGAGTTTTGGCAAGAACAACGCCGATAGTGCTTTTACCGCAGCCCGGCATTCCGATCAAAATGACGTTCATAAGGAGATTCCTTTCTTTTTGCTGTTGGGCGGTCTTTGCAGTACAGGTTACAGTCGTACCCTTGCGCGGCGCAGTACGGTAATGACAGCCGGCAGAATAATCAGCAATACGATTGATTCCACCGGGACTTTGCCCAGGTTGGCGATCATCCGGACGCCAAAAATCGCATTGAACCCTTTGCCGTACAGCATTGAATACCACAGCGTGCCCAAAAGACCATTGACCACAATGTTGATCAGCAGTTTGGCAGAAACTACCCGCGGCAGAGTTGCTTTAGCCTTGTACAAAAACAGACCGTAAAACATCCCGCCCAAAATTGCATTAAGGGTATATCCAAAGAAAAAAGCTCCGGTTGGCCGTACCAGGTACTTGATAAGGTCGCCGGCACCGGCTGCAAATCCGCCTGCAACCGGTCCGTAAAAGCACCCCAGCATTGCCGAGATGATCGACCCAACGCCAATCTTGATCGGACCAACGTAAAAGGAAAACTGGTCCACTACGACTCCAAGCGCCAGCATCAGTGCCATTCCGCACAGCGAGCGGACATTCCACAGCTCGGCGGCTGAGGCGCGTATGTTTTCCGACAGACCGGTAAAAACCTTTGGATAGTCAGCAAAAACCGCAACGGTTTTCCGCCAGATGTAATGAAACATACCACGAACAGACATAAGCAGCTCCTCCTTCCATAAATTTGCTTCAATGAAATTCGGGGTGAGGACTTTAGCTGCCTGCCTCAAAATCCATTGCAGCGGGATGCGGAAGGTAAACCACAAGCAAAATCTGCTTTTCGTCCTGCCGACAACTCCCCGTTCCGCAGGCACTTAGCGCTTACCATCCTACTCTGCATATGACACCATCATTATAAAACCTTTTTCATTTTACTGCAATAGCTTTTATTAAATTCGGGTTTCCATCCATAATTCATAATATCTTATTACTATTTCTGTTAATATTATCCTACGTTTTTCATTTGAAACCGGTCGAAAAAGCTGGTATATGCGAGAACCATGCTGTATTTTTCAACATTTTCTGTATAGATATGCAAAAAATGGTTCTATCATAAAAGTTGGGGTAAACAGACCGCCATTGCCGCACAATCTGCGGCAATGGCTCAGCTTATCGATAAAATCAACTTTTCTGATTTTTGTCCGCCGTTGCCGCCTGCCGCGCCAACGGCTACGTTTTTTTAGGGGTTGCGCGCCAAGGGCGCGCCCAGGGCAGGCTTTCTCAGAAAGCCGTACAGTTTGCTGGCAAACTGTCTGGTTCGCTGCGCGAACCATCCGTCCCTGGACCTGCTATAAAGTTTCCCACTTCATTTCAGTGTCAAATTGAAAAAGTTTACCCCAACTATTGACAAAGAGCCAAAAAAATCCCGGTCGGAAAGGATATTTTCCCGACCGGAGTTCCTTTATAATCTGTCGCGCCCTGTGATGACGCAGGCAATTTCACCCGCAAGCTCACAGCAGCGTGCGCAGTCCGCTGCGACGCTGGGAAATACGATTCCCGGTTCATAGCATTCATCCGCAATCCGCTGGAAATATCCGTCTTTCAAAACAAGCTGCTGTTCTTCTGCCTGTTCTTCCAGCTGCTGAAGCAAACGCAGCTGGTCAAAACAGCGTCCCTGGTAGATTGACAGCGCCTTATCCAGCATCAGCAGAGTAGTCTTAAAATATTGTTCGAGTTCTTTTTTGCCTTCCGCAGACAATTTCTTTTTTCCAAGTTCAGCGGCTGATTCCGCAACATCTCCGGCATACAGCCCAATGCGGCGAACCTGTGCGGTCACCCATAACAGCTCCGCTGTCTGGCGCAGTTCCTTTCCGGTCATATCAAGGGAACGAAGGCTGTCCAGCCGTTCTGTCAGTCCGACCGCATCTGCAAGAAACTGCGTCTGACGCCGGCGGGTATCTTCCATCAGCTGTGTATCGCCCGAAAAAAGGACCTCTCCTGCCAGCGCAAACATATGATATGCTTCCCGTCCCAGGCTGATGACCGCATTCCGACTCGAAGCAATCGCGTCGGAAGCTGCCAGACCCTCCCAGTCGTCAGCAAAAGCTGGTTTTGTATCTTTGCCGGACCCAAAGAAAAAGCGTTTGCCGGTATTGCGTAAAAAACCCGATAAATCCAAGCGATTCCCTCCTGTGCGGCACAGACTTGATCATGCCCGCGAATTTTTCTTATTTCTCAGTTTTATTTTATCGAATTTTTACCAGCTTGTCAATGATAAGCTTCAGCCTTCCACTTAAGGAAAGGCTGCGCGCTCTGCGCGCAACCCTCCCCCTAAAGCGCAGCCATTGCCCATGTGCAGCAGGGCAATGGCTGAAAAAGAGGACGAACGATTGACTTTATCGACAGCCTGAATTATTTCAATTATTTCTAAAAAGTGATTTCCGTGTCAGCCTTCCTTCTGATCGGTCACTTTAGGCGGCGGCAAACGTTTTTCCCAGCGTCCCCGGTAGAAAGCGGTCGCGGAAACAATTCCGCCCAGAACCCATCCGATTGGCGCCGCAAACCAGATACCGATCGGTCCCAGGACCCTTGACAGCAGTACCGAAATCAGAATTTTAGACAGAAGCTCGACGATAGAAGAAAAAATTGTGACATTGACCTGTCCCAGTCCGCGCAGTGCTGAATTGAACAGCCATATCAACCCGAGAGCCGGATAAAAGCAGGCTTCGATCCGGATCATCCAGATGCTGATCGACAGGATCTCCCTTTCGCTTCCATCCACAAACAGCATCGACACATATTTCCCAAACAGAAGCATCAGCATTGCCGCAGCAATCGACAGTATTATGACCAGCCGCCTTGCCTCCCGAATTCCGGAATAAATCCTGTCCCGCAAACCTGCGCCAAAATTCTGTCCGGCATAGACAGAAAACGACAGTGCAAACTGATTAAAGAGTAAAACCGCAATATTTTCGACCTTGCTTCCCACTGTATATGCTGCTACGACTGACGAGCCAAATGAATTGATCACGCTTGTGATCACCAGCATCCCAACTGAAAGCAGACAGCTTGTGGTGCCCATCGGCAGACCATACCGCAGATAATCTCTCATGATTTTCCTGTCCAGCGACATTTCTTTCCACTGAAAACGCAAGATCGCATATTTGCGGCGCATATAGACAAAAGACAGTACCGCTGCAATTGCCTGGGAAATGATTGTAGCCCAGGCAACTCCTGCCACCGCCATTTCCAGTGCCAGTACAAAAAACAGATCCAGCACAATATTCAAAAAGGAACACAAAATCAGAAAATACAGCGGCGTCTTTGAATCGCCAATGGCTTTTAGTACCGACGCAATCGCGTTGTACGCCACCTGTACCACAATCAGCCCGCAGGTAATCTGAATATAGGTAACAGAGCCGCTGATGATATCTGCCGGCGTCCCTAACAGCTGCATCAGCGGTTTTGCTCCGATAAATCCGATCAGCCCGACCGCCGCACCAAAAAACAGTGTCAGCAGCAGCGCGTTTGCCGAAGCTTTTCTCACCCGTTCGGGTTCTCCTGCGCCGATCAGCTGGGAGACAACGATCGATATGCCGCCGGTCATGCCAGTCGATAAAAAGAGGAAACAGCCTGTTGTGGAACTGGTCGCGCCAATGGAAGCAAGCGCGCCTGCTCCGACAAAGCGCCCGAGTATAATGGTATCCACCATATTATACATCAGTTGGAAAATTCCGCCGATCATCATCGGAACCGCAAATTGAACCAGAAGTTTTGTCGGGTTGCCGTGGGTCATGTCACCGGCTGCGGTTGAAGCTGCCATATTGTCAACATCCTTTCTGAAGGGGGACAATTATAATTATAAAAATACAAATTCCTCCCCATTTTATGATCAGCATATCATTTTTTTTATGATAGTGGTATGTCATATGGCACATCTCCGGTTATTTCCCGTCAAAAAACTCCTTATCCGCACAAACCCGGTCACAATCTTTCAGGGAACGGTGGATTGCTGCCATATTCGCCGGGAACCTGCATCCCGGCTCCGACTGGTTTTGCATAAGAGCTGTGATAGTATGGAGAAAACGACAGCATGATAAGCGTCATGGGCGAAAACACCTGACGCAGGAAAGGAATGGTCAACAATGTTAAAAGTGGGGCTTGCCGAAACGGCAAAGGGGTGGAAACAGCTGTGGAACCGCTCCAGGGAGGGACGTGAACTGCGAGCAGTGCTGATTTCTTTCCCGGCAGGGCTGCTGGCGGCAATGCTGACGCTCCCGGGAGGTATGCGGCCGCTTGGAATGGCGCTGCCGATGGCACTTCCGGGAAGCTGCGCGCTGGCATCCCTGGCAGGCGCGGTGATCGGGTACAGCGTCCATGGGGTTTTTGCCGAAAATCTCAGCTGCCTGGCGGTACTGGCGTGTACGCTGGGAATCAAGCTGCTGACAGATGGGATTCCGCGTCTGAGAAGCAGCCCGATATTCTTGTCAGCATGTGCGATGGTCCTGACCGGACTGGTGGCTGGTATCCGGTGCAGCCTGGTGAACGCCGGGACGGGAGAATGGATTTTCGGGATGGCAGAAGCGGTGCTGACCGGCGGGACAACCTATTTTGCCTTTTTTGGTTCAAGGTTTCTGCTGTCCGGACGCAGGCTGAGTGAAGCGGGCATGATTCAGCGGACGAGCATTTTATTGCTGGCACTGGCGGCACTGATGGGACTCACTGGAACGGAAATCTACCTGTTCTCGCCAGGACGGATTATCGCCTGTACCGCAATTTTACTTGCGGGTGAACGCCGCAATGCGCAAAGCGCTGCCGAAACAGGGATCTGCTGTACCGCCGCGATGGCGTTTGCGGTGCCGGCGAACATGCTGACCGGCGGTATTTATACCGCATGTGGCTACTGGGCAGGACTGTTTGCCGGTCTGGGAAGAATCAGGCAGACGATGTTCTTTGCGGGTGCCGCTCTGGCAGCCTCAATGGTAACCGGGATATCTTCCGCTTCGCTCTTGTGGATGCTGGATTTGCTGGTCGGGTGCGGAATATTCCTGATCCTTCCGGACAAGGTGCGCCAGAAGGTTCCGGCAATCCGCCGCGGAAGACCGATCGCCTTTGCGGATGCCGGACGGACTGCCGCACGTCTTCGGTTCAGTGCCGGAACGCTGCTCGACCTGGAAAAAACGGTCGAGGCAGTTTCGGAAAAACTCTATAATACCGGTGTCTGTTCGATTGACAATGTTTATACCGGTGCTTCGGACAAGGTCTGCCGCAAGTGCGGACTGAAACTTTTCTGCTGGGATACCGCCTGTACCCAGACAAATGATGCCTTTTCCAAGCTGACGCCGCTGCTCAAGGCAAAGGGAAGTGTGACGCCGGAAGACCTGCCGTCCTATTTTCTGGAGCGCTGCCCCAAAACTGCCGACCTGACCGCTGCTATTAACAATCTTTATGCCCAGTTTATTTCCCGTGAGGCTGCACGCCGCAAGGTTGCGCAGGCAAAACAGGTTGCGGCTGAACAGTTTGAGGGGCTTTCCGACATGCTTGCGGAATTTTCCGGGGAACTGCGGGAGATCGCCTCGATTGATACCGACACTTCCGACCGGATTACGGCAATGCTCCGGGAAATGGGGGAGGAACCGGAGGAAGTGTACTGCATCATCGACCGGTATGACCGGATGCGGATTGAAATCTATACCGAAAAACCGCTGCGTCCGGAAAGTGATTTTCTCTGCGGTGAACTGGGCAGCCTCACCCAGCGGCCGCTGGATGGACCAAGTGTCGTTTCATCGGACGATACAACCCGGACAACCTTTTACGAGCAGGCACGGCTGAAGGTCGAATATGGCTGTGCCCAGATGTGCGCAAGTGATGGAAAAATTTCCGGCGATTGCTGTGATACCTTTTCGGACGGCAGGGGATTTTTCCACCTGATCCTCAGCGATGGAATGGGAACCGGCGGCAGGGCGGCGGTCGATTCGATTATGACGGTCAGCTTTGTGCTCCGACTGATTAAGGCAGGATTCGGATTTGACGCGGCACTCAAGCTGATCAATTCCTCTCTGCTCATCCGCACCGGTGAGGAAACGCTGGCGACGCTGGATATCGGATGCATTGACCTGTATACCGGCAAGATGGAGTTTTTGAAAGCAGGCGCTGTATCCTCCTTCCTCTGCCGGGAAGGAAGGGTTGCCGAGATCAGCGGCAGTTCGCTGCCTGCCGGGATCTTGCAGGGCATCCACTATGAACGCCGGACGGTACGGCTCCGGGAAGGTGATTTGATCGTCATGATGAGCGATGGAGCCTTATCGGTGGCGCCCGACTGGATGAAGGAGGAACTGGCGCTTGCAGCCGGCGAACCGGTGCAGAAGATCGCCGAACGGCTGGCGAGTCTGTCCAAACGCAATGAACGCGGGAGAGGAGATGATATTACCATCATGGCGGCAAGAGTTGTACGGGTTTAAGCGGAGCCGTACAGGAGGATTTGGAGCGGGTTTGGAGATAGATGAATATATGGAAAGCCGGGTTCGATGGAATCCGGCTGAGAGTGTCGAAGAAGTATTTTGGAGAATTTGAAAACCGCTAAAACTCATCCGAAGTTTACCATAGAACGGAAAGCAGGTCCAGGGCGGTAGCCCTGGGCGCGCCCTTGGCGCGCAACCCCATAA
>CALWWT010000251.1 GCA_944385325.1 uncultured Clostridia bacterium
GAAGAGAGCAAGTCCGGCTTTGCGCCGGAGGGGGTGCTCGATGCGGCTGGGGAAATAGCCGCGCTGCCCGGGATATCTCTGCATGGGCTGATGACAGTGGCACCGGTCGTTGCCGGCAAAACAGGCGATGACAGCTGTTTTCGCAATATGCAGCAGCTTTTTTTGCAGCTGCAAAAATGTTCGCTTCCCGGAGCCTGTATAGATACCCTTTCGATGGGCATGACAGGAGATTTCGAGATGGCGGTCCGCTGCGGCTCTACGCTGGTGCGGGTCGGACAGGGGATATTTGGCGCCCGTGATGTTCAGACGGGTTTACCGCAACACTAAATTTGAAAGGCGGCACAGAGAATGGGAATTATTGATAAAGTAAAGGGGTTCATCTTCAACGACAACAATGAATATGAGGAGGAAATGGATGAAGGATATACCGATGAAGAGACTTCCTCTTCGTCGTCCGGCAGTGATTACTCGCCCTTTTCCAGCAGTTCCTCTTCCAGCTCTTATGGAAGTTCTTCTTATGGTTCATCGTATTCCGGCTCCCGCAGCAGCTATTCTTCTTCCCGTACCGGACGGGTGGTCAATATCCAGACCTCCGCGCAGCTGCAGGTCATGCTGGTACAGCCTGACCGGTTTGAGGACTGTAAGCCAATTGCTGATGAACTGAACAAAAAGATTACCGTTGTGCTGAATCTGGAAGGACGTGCACCTGACCTTTCCAGACGGGTACTGGATTTCCTCAGCGGCGTAACCTATGCAAACGACGGCAACATCAAACAGGTCGCACGCAATACCTATATGCTGACCCCCAGCAATGTCGATCTCAGAGGCGACTTGATGGACGAGCTGCAAAACAGCGGTCTGATGTAAGAATGGACGCTGAAAAAGAAAAAGAATATTTTCTTGTCTCGGTACGCAATCTGTTTACCCTTGCCGAAAGACAGTATTGTCCAAAGTTTTCCGCTTTTATGACCGAGGAAGAACAGGCGCTTGCCGAGCCGCTTGCCGCAAAACTTTCCCGCAGTACCGGGATGGAGATACGGTTTTGGGGCGGGTATGAAGGGGCTGTAAGGGTGATGCTGGGCGTTTTTCCGGACGGGTTTCCGGCTGAGACGGAAGAATTTCCGATCGTTGGATATACTGCCCGCTGCCGGGCTTCCGATAAGCTGGAACACCGCGCGCTGCTTGGCAGTTTGATGGCACAGCAGATCAGAAGAGAGATGCTGGGCGACCTGATTCCGGGTGAGGGCAGCGCCGTTATTTTTGCCGATGAACGGATTGAAAAGGTGCTGGCGACCCAGATTGACCGGATTGGAACGATCGGCGTCCGGATGGAAAAAGGATTTGCACCGATCGATGCCTCTTTGAGGTTTGTTGAGGTTCGGGGAACGCTGATGTCGCCGCGTCTGGATGCAGCAGTCGCGCTGCTTGCCGGAACAGGACGGGAAAAGGCTGCCCGGATGATCCGGGAAGGTCTGATCAGCGTCGGGCATCTGGAAGAAAAGGATGTCAGCCGTAAGCTGAAAGAAGGCGACGTCCTTGTGATCCGTCACACCGGAAAGTTCAGGCTGCGGGAAATCGGCGGTCTGACAAAAAGGGGACGGATGGTCGTATTATTTGACCGGTATGTATGATGAGGGGTGAACAGCGAACAGTGTTTTTTAAAGGCTATTCGCTGTTCACCATTCACCTGCTTAAGAGAGAGCTTTTACCGCCAGTGGTGAAAGAAGCGGTATAAATCAGAAAGGAATGGACAGAAAGATGAGTAAAGAAGCTAAATTTGAAAAAGCGGCTTTTGGTTATCGTCCGGAAGAAGTCGACGCTTTTGTGGCGGAGTGCGAAAAGAAGCTGGCTGCTGCAAAGTCGGAAAAAGCCGAATTGATCGGTAAAATGAAGATCCTTGCCGATAAGATCACCGAATACCGCAGCGATGAAGGCAACCTCAAGGAGGCTATGCTGGGCGCACAGCGGCTTAAGGCTTCGATTGAAAATGAGGCTAAATCCAAGGCTGAAACCACTATCGCAGACGCGAATGCCTACGCTGAAAAGGTTATTGCCGAAGCACAGGCTAAATCCAGCCAGATGATTACCGACGCGCAGAACCGCTCGAATCAGATGATCGCGGAAGCTCAGAAGACAGCGGAACAGAAAGTTAATTCGGTTACTTCCCAGGTGGAAAAGGAACGTGAAAACCTTGTGCAGCTGCAAAAAGAGGTTTCCGGTTTCAAAAATAAGCTGATTGCTCTGTACCGTGAACACCTGAATCTGATTACCAATCTCCCTGAACGGGCAGATAAGGCTGCTGCTGAAAAGACAGAATCAAAACCTGCTCAGCCGGCTGAAAAGGCTGAGACAAAAAATGAAGAAGAATTCGCTTTCAATTCGGGCGCTTTTACCGAAAAGTTCGGCGAGGTTAAACTCAGCTGAAAAGCGGATTACAGATAATTGAAAGGAATGAATGAAAGCTATGGCAAATCCCCAGGACTACAATAAGACCCTGAATCTGCCCCAGACGGACTTTGATATGCGGGCTGGGCTTCCCAAAAAGGAGCCTGCATTTATTAAACACTGGAATGCGGTGGATCTGTATGAAAATATGATCAAGCGCAATGCAGGAAAACCGAAGTATGTTCTGCATGACGGTCCTCCTTATGCAAACGGCGATATTCATATGGGTACCGCGCTGAATAAGGTTCTCAAGGACATGATCGTCAAATATAAGAATATGACCGGTTTTCAGTCTCCGTATGTCCCGGGTTGGGATACCCATGGTCTTCCGACCGAGCTGAAAGCGCTCAAAAAGATCGGTGTGGACAAAAATGGTGTATCGGTTCCGCGT
This sequence comes from uncultured Clostridia bacterium, assembly GCA_944385325.1. GTDB lineage: Bacteria > Bacillota > Clostridia > Oscillospirales > Ruminococcaceae > Faecivivens. Next base: position 2,837 of record CALWWT010000251.1, read on the forward strand.
CTGCGGGAAATTTGCCGTGAGTTTGCAATGGGTTATGTTGAGAGCCAGAAGGAGCAGTTTATCCGTCTGGGCGTAACCGGCGATTTCAAAGATCCTTATATCACTCTTAAGCCTGAATTTGAGGCAGAGCAGATCCGCGTCTTCGGTAAGATGGCAGAAAAGGGCATGATCTACCGCGGTCTGAAACCTGTTTACTGGTGCCCCGAGTGCGGTACCGCACTGGCTGAGGCTGAGATCGAATATGCGGAAGACCCCTGTACTTCTATCTTTGTCAAGTTCAAGGTAACCGATGATAAGGGATTCTTTGGGTTGATGGGCGTGGATGTATCCAAGGTTTATTTTGTCATCTGGACCACTACGACCTGGACAATCCCCGGCAACCTCGCAATTTCGCTCAATCCTGAGTTTGATTATACCCTTGTCCATACCGGTGACGAATATTACGTCATGGCAACCGAACTTGCACCCGGTGTCATGAAGACTGCCGGCATTGAAGATTACGAGCTGGTCGGTCATTTCACCGGTCTTGACTGCGAATACATGAAGACACGTCATCCGTTGTATGACCGCGTTTCGATGGTCATCGTCGGCGACCATGTCACACTGGATTCCGGTACCGGATGCGTTCATACCGCGCCTGGTTTCGGTGCGGACGACTTTATCGTCTGCCAGAAATATCCGGAAATCCCGATGATCGTACCGGTCGACGCAGAAGGTCGTCAGACTGCTGAAACCGGTCCTTATGCCGGTATGAAGACGGCTGAATCGAATGCGCCGATCCTTGCTGACCTGCGTGCCTGCGGCGCGATCCTCGCAACCGAGGATATCGTCCACCAGTATCCGCACTGCTGGCGCTGCAAAGAACCAGTCATGTTCCGTGCGACCGAACAGTGGTTCTGCTCGGTTGACGCCATCAAGGACGACGCTGTCAAGGCAATCAACGATGTCGAGTGGATTCCTGAATGGGGTCGTGACCGCATCACCTCGATGATCCGCGACCGCAACGACTGGTGCATCTCCCGTCAGAGAAGATGGGGTGTTCCGATTCCTGTCCTTTACTGTGAAGAATGCGGCGAGCCGGTTGTCAATGAGACGACGATCGAGGCAATCGCTGAGATGTTCAGAAAAGAAGGTTCCGATTCCTGGTACCTGCATACGCCTGATTACTTCCTGCCGGAAGGTTTTGGCTGCCCGAAATGCGGCTGCCATAGCTTTAAACAGGAACAGGATATTCTGGACGTATGGTTTGATTCCGGTACAACTCATTTTGGTGTCTTAAAACAGCGTCCGGAGCTTTCCTGGCCAGCTGACCTGTATCTGGAAGGCGCCGACCAGTATCGCGGATGGTTCCAGTCCTCGCTGCTGACCGCAGTTGCTTGTGGCCTGCCTGCACCGTATAAGGCTGTCTGCACCCACGGCTGGGTCGTTGACGGCGAAGGCAAGGCAATGCATAAATCTGCCGGCAACTCGATTGCTCCTTCTGAGGTTATCGACCAGTACGGCGCAGATATCTTCCGTCTGTGGGTTGCATCCGCTGATTATCACAGCGATATCCGCAGCTCCAAGGAGATCTTCAAGCAGTTGGCTGAAGCTTACCGTAAGATTCGCAACACCGCCCGTTATATCCTCGGAAACATCAGCGACTTCAATCCGGATACCGACGCGGTTGCTCCCGAACAGCTGACTGAGCTGGATAAGTGGGCATATGGCCGTCTGGATGAGGTCATCCGTGAGGCTAAGAGCGGTTATGAAGCATTTGACTTCCATGTTGCTTTCCATGCTGTGCTGAATTTCTGCACTGTTGATATGTCCTCCTTCTATCTGGACATCATCAAAGACCGTCTGTACTGTGAAACAAAAGACAGCGTCCTCAGACGTGCGGCACAGACGACAATTTATGATATCCTGACGGCAGTTGTCCGTCTGATCTCGCCGATTCTGGTCTTCACCTCCGAAGAGATCTGGCAGCATATGCCGGTACGCGCCGGACTGGATAAGGGCAGCGTTTTCTACAACGATATGCCTGAGCTGACCGGTATCCAGGTTGCTGCTCCTGAAAAATGGGAGACTCTTGCCAAGGCTCGCGGCGCGGTTCAGAAGGCGCTCGAAGAAAAACGTGCTGCCAAGGTATTCGGCAAATCGCTGGAAGCAAAAGTCGTGCTCACCTGCGACGGTGAACTGTACGACGTTCTGGCTTCGATGGAAGCAGAGCTTTCCGACCTCTTCATTGTTTCTCAGGTCGAGGTCGTCAAAGGCGCGGCTGAATCTGCCGGTGAAGTGGAAGGTCTGGCGGTTGAGGCAATGCGCGCAGAAGGCGGCAAGTGCGAACGCTGCTGGAAGGTACTTCCGACTGTCGGCAGTGACGCAGAGCATCCGACTCTCTGCCCCAGATGTGCCGGTGTGGTCAAAAGCCTGCTGTAATCTGAAAAAATGATATGAACATGTACGCCCTGTCCCGGCTGAACGGTTTAAGCTCAGATGGGGCAGGGCGTTTGATTGTTGTAATGAGGGAGGAATCAAGTATGGTACCTTATCTTGCACTGCTGCTTTCAGCGCTGCTGGCGGTTGCCGATCAGCTGCTGAAACTGCTGGTCAAGACAGAACTTGCTCCGATCGGTGATATTCCGCTGATAAAAGACGTACTGCACCTGACCTATGTCGAAAACAGAGGAATGGCGTTTGGGATGATGCAGGGTCAGAAATGGCTGCTCATTTGGGTGACGGCGCTGGTGCTGCTGGTGCTGATCGCCGGTATTATCATGGGCAAGATTCGCAAGCCAGCGACCCTTTTTACCACCGCCGTAATCATTGGCGGCGGCGTCGGAAACCTGATTGACCGGGTTTACCGAGGATATGTGATCGACTATATCGATTTTCGGATCATTAACTTTGCCGTTTTCAATTTTGCAGACATCTGTGTCACCTGCGGTACTGCGGTGCTGTTGGTCATATTGTTTCTCGAGATGCTGCATGAGGGCAAAAACCCGGAATCCACTCCATCTGTCAAATCATGAAAGGCGGCATTATGCAGAACAACTTGTTGGATGAGGAAATGCTGCCGGCAGCAGATAGCCTTTCATTGACCGTTTCGGCATCGGATGCCGGAAAACGGCTGGATGTCTGGCTGAGTGAGCTGTTGGAAGGACGGACACGTTCATTTATCCAGAAACTGATCGAGGATGGAAGTGTACAGCTCGGCGGTAAACCGACCGTCAAAAAGGATAAAAATACCCGTCTGACCGATGGTATGCAGATAGAAGTCAACATTCCGGCGCCTGCGGCGATGGAACTGGTTCCGGAAGATATCCCGCTTGAGATCGTGTATGAAGACGCTGACCTCTTGGTGGTCAATAAGCCGAAAGGAATGGTCGTGCACCCGGCTCCCGGAAATTATACCGGTACGCTGGTTCATGCGCTGCTGTGGCACTGCGGCGATTCGTTGTCAGGAATAGGCGGCGTTGCGCGCCCTGGGATTGTCCACCGGATCGATAAGGATACGTCGGGACTGCTGATCGTGGCAAAATCCGACCGGGCACATGTCGGACTGGCTGACCAGATTCGGGAACATTCCTTTACCCGTCAGTATGAGGCGGTGGTTTATGGGAATATTAAGGAGGAACGGGGAACGCTCCGGGATTACCTCGGAAGAAGCAGTTCCGACCGTAAAAAAATGGCAGTCGTTTCGTCGTTGGCGCCGGACGCAAGGGAAGCGGTGACACACTTTGAAGTTCTTGAGCGGTTTGAAGGGTTTACCCATGTCCGGCTGACGCTGGAAACCGGGCGGACCCACCAGATTCGCGTCCAGATGGCTGCAATCGG
>CALWWT010000252.1 GCA_944385325.1 uncultured Clostridia bacterium
GTTCCTGCTGCTCAGAAGACGGTTCATCCGACGTTTCCAAGCCGGAGGGAAGTTCAGAAGGCTGCGAAGTCACCGGCAGGTCGCCATTCAGATATTGCTCGACCGGCTGGCGCCCTGTCAGCAGAATTGCCACACAGGCACCCAACGCAACCGCCATACCCGACATGGTTTTCCAGCTTGGGATACGGATTCTGAATGGGAGCAGCGCTTTTTTAGGCGGTGTGTCCGGAAGCCGCTGCAAAATCATCTCCGGCTGTAATGCCATCGGCACAGGGGTATCTTTTGCCTTTTCACGCAAAAGGCGGATAAACTCCTGCTGTTCCATATTTAAGTCTTTTTCATTTTTCACAGGGATATCCTCCTTTCTTTGTGATTATTTACCGCCGCCCAAAAGCGTCTTCAGCTTGGAAAGAGCCCTTGACTGCTTGGAACGGACGGTATTTCGATTCAACTTAAGGATATTGCTGATCTCGCTGCTGTCATACCCGCCGAAGACATTCATGGAAATAATCATCTTTTCCTCATCCGAAAGGGTTTCAAACGCGCTTTTCAGCTCGACGCTCTCTTCCCGTCCCTCTGTCTCCAGATCGGTAATATCTTCCAAAGGGGTATGATGACCGCGTACAGCATATTCCTTGAGTTTCCGTTTGCACTTGACCGAAAGGATCTGAAACATCCAGGCCTTGAAAGCATCCTCTGATCGAAGTTTTGATATACCGGCATAAGCATCCATGACGGCATCGCTTACAGCGTCCTTTGCGTCCTCTTCATCCTTCAGAGTATAATATGCAAACTTGTAAAGATCGGTATAGATTTCGGCATACAGCTGACCAAAAGCTTCTTTATCGCCTTTTTTCGCCGCTGCCACAAGATCACGATTCGCCGGCACATCCTCACCTCACTTTCCAGGTCTGAGATGAAGCCGCACCAATACGGGAAACAATCTGTGCGTATATTTTATCCGTTTTATACTCACAGTTTACCTCTCTCGTATATATAGTGCCGCAATTTGCTCCATCTGTTGCACGCATCTAAAAAAAATATCAAAAATAATAACAAAATTTCCACGACCCCTGCAAATTCCCTATTTATATGTAAAGGCTGCCGGAGCAAGTGGAATATGTTTTATCAATAACCAATACTATTATAACAGAAGAGCGCTGATTTTGCAAATAACTGGGTATGAATATTTACTTTAATTGCAAAATCAGTTAAATATCTAAAGTAAAAGAAATATTTTAGAATTTTTCTAAAGTCTCTTGACAAATCCATCTGCTTCGGCTATAATAAAGTCACAGCAATCCGCTGGATATAAATCAGTCAAACAGCCGCAAGGCTTTAAGTAAAAGAAAGGAAGTATTGTATATGAAAAAATTTGTCTGCAGCGTATGTGGTTATGTTCATGAAGGCGATTCCGCTCCCGAAAAATGTCCCGTTTGCGGTGCTCCCGCTTCCAAGTTCGTTGAACAGGCTGACACCATGACCTGGGCTTCCGAGCATGTTGTCGGTGTCGCTGAAGGCGCTCCTCAGGATATCATCGACGATCTGCGCGCTAACTTCGCAGGCGAATGCAGCGAAGTCGGCATGTACCTGGCAATGGCTCGCGTCGCTCATCGCGAAGGCTATCCTGAGATCGGTCTGTACTGGGAGAAAGCTGCTTACGAAGAGGCTGAACATGCTGCAAAATTCGCTGAGCTGCTGGGCGAAGTTGTCACCAACTCCACCAAGAAAAACCTCGAAATGCGTGTCGAGGCTGAAAACGGCGCTACCGCAGGCAAGACCGACCTTGCTAAACGTGCAAAAGCCCTGAACCTGGATGCAATCCATGACACCGTTCATGAGATGGCTCGTGACGAAGCCCGCCATGGCAAAGCTTTTGCTGGTCTTTTGGAAAGATACTTCGGCAACAAATAATTTACTGCACATATTTCCGCAGAATGCCTTCAGCGGCATTCTGCGGTTTTTTCGTGCAATAAAAAAGCCGTTCCGGTTTTGATCACCGGAAACAGCCTTTTCTTATCATACCATTTTTTCACGCATCTGCTGCAGCAGCTTTTTTTCACGCCGTGAGACCTGAACCTGCGTCATTCCGAGGAGTGCCGCTGTTTCGACCTGTGTTTTTTCCCGGAAATACCGCAGGATGATCAGTTTGCGGTCTTTTGGGTCCAGTTCCCCCAAAAGCTGCTGCAAAGTAAGCCGGTCGGTCAGCAGCTCTTCCGGGGATTGCACCGGCAGATCAAGCTGTCCGCCCTCCTCATCGTCATGATCCACCGTCAATGAAATTGCCGGAAGGCTTACCGAAAGCGCTTCACCGCAAAGCGCCGTATCGATCTGCATACTGGCAGCGAGTTCTTCCAGCCTGGGTTCCCGACCCAACTGCACGCTCATCCGCTCCTTTTCCCGTAAAACCCGCAGGGAGAGTTCCTTAAGCGAGCGGCTGACCTTGACCGTCCCGCCGTCCCGGAACAGCCGTTTCATCTCTCCCAATATGACCGGCACCGCATAGGTCGAAAATTTGAGCCCGCGTTCGGGTTCAAATCCGTCTGCCGCCTTTAAAAGCCCGACACATCCGGCGCTGACCAGCTCTTCATACTCAATCCCGCGCCCCTTCAACCGGTGGGCAAGAGCATGTACAAGCCCCATATTCGCGAGTATAAACTGGTCGCGTTCTTCGCGTCCCGGCGCCGGCTGCGAAAATTTTTCCGGTACTGTCTGACCTGGCTCCTGCCCGGTATATTGCCGGGTCATTCCTGCTGTGTCTCCTCATCGGCAAGCGAGGACAAAACCCGCTGCATCGTAACGGTCGTACCCTTTCCGGGTGCGGACGTGACCCGGACTGTGTCCATAAAAGACTGCATGACCGAAAACCCGAGCCCCGAACGTTCACCTTCCGGATCGGTGGTATACAGCGGTTCCATTGCCTGTTCGATATTCTCAATGCCGCAGCCGGTATCCCGGACAATAATCTGAATTTTCCTGCCGTCATAAATCCGTGCCGTCAGCCGGACTTTTCCCTGGGAATACCGGTAACCATGTACGATACTGTTGGTGACAGCTTCACTGACTGCGGTACGGATATCGCAAAGTTCCTCGACTGTCGGATCAAGCTGGGCAAAAAAACCTGCCACCGCTGAACGGGCAAAGCCTTCATTTACCGGAAGGCTGTCAAAAGTAAGAGTCATAGTATTGGTCGCTTTCATGTCGGATTCGTCCTTTCGTTTTCACTGTTGTCTTGGCAGATTTGAGGCAGGATTTTTCCCGAAAATAGGGAGCTTATCCAGTCCGCCCAGCTGCATCAGCCGCCGTATCCTGGGCGAAGCGCCGGTGACCAGCAGTTCACCGCCCATTGTCTGCATCAGCCGGTATCTTCCCATCACCAGCCCGATACCACTGGAATCCATAAAATTGACTCCCGAAAAATCCAGCATCATCGTCTGGGGCAGGCAGCTTTCAGCTGCCCGGTCGATCTGTTCCCGGACAACCGCTGCGCCCGCCTGGTCGATTTCACCCGAAAGCCTGACATTCAGGATCTGCTGCTGGCAGGAGATGCTGCATCGGCAGCTGCCCGCCGTAACAGAACCAAATACATCCGTGTTCATGGCAATACTCCTTTTTTGTAATTTGATACCCTTATTGTAGCGGACATGCCCTGCACAGTCTGTCGAAAACGCGAAGCCATAAGGAAAGGATGCGGTAAACGGAAAATTAACATGTCAAATATTAAAAATAATGACTAAAATAAATTATATTTCGACTTATTGCTCTGGTGATTTGCCAAATTTTAAATATTTAAGGGTCGTCGACAAAGTCCGACATGTAAAACAGGGATTAGTGATAAAATTATGTTGACAATTACTTTTTTCATCGATGGACAGCCGTTTGTCTGCGAAAAAAAATAAATTGCCGATATGCTGTTCATTTTTGAAAAAATATTTGTTAAAATAAATTCAGCGTTCGAAAAAAC
>CALWWT010000253.1 GCA_944385325.1 uncultured Clostridia bacterium
TTATGGGGTTGCGCGCCAAGGGCGCGCCCAGGGCTACCGCCCTGGACCTGCTTTCCGTTCTATGGTAAACTTCGGATGAGTTTTAGCGGTTTTCAAATTCTCCAAAATACTTCTTCGACACTCTCAGAACCTTTTTATCCTGACTTATTTTTGCAGATTGCGTTCAAACCGCTCAAAATATCCAATCAGTTCGCCCTTTTCATTGCGGACAGGATTGATATATTTCCGTTCGTTGTAAACGCTGACGCCGAGGTAGATTTCATTCCCGTGGTTGCGCAGTTTTTCGACCGCGGCAATCAGCATCTCTTTGGACTTTTCCGAATGGCACTCGAAAATAGATTTTCCGACCAGTTCGTCATATCCGCGCACGTCATAATAATGGTGGCGCGCTTCCTTGTTCAGATACCGGATAATATGATCGGTATCGACAAAGACGATCCTATAAGGGATGCTGTCGAGAATTGCTTCAAACATCTCTTCACGGTTCATGTCCATCCTCTTTTCTGCTCAAAATCCTGGAATCAGTACTGTCTGCCCCAGTAAACCAGCTTGTGCGCGGGTTTTCCGCAGCATACGCAGACGTCCGAAACAGGCTCTTCACCAAACGGGATGCAGCGGGACTTGATGCCGGTCTCGTCCTTGATCTTATCCTCGCAGGCTTCGTCTCCGCACCACATTGCGCGGATAAAGCCGGATTTTTCCTCAGCGATCTGTTTGAACTCATCCCAGTTGTGAGCGTCCCAGGTACGGTTCTGACGGTTTTCCAGCGCTTTCTGGTACAATCCGTCATGGACAGCCTTCAGTGCTGCCTCAACAGCAGTTTCCAGCTCATCCAGCGATACAACGATCTTTTCGCGGGTATCGCGGCGGACCAGTACGCACTGGTTCTGTTCGATATCCTTCGGACCGATTTCCAGACGCAGCGGAACACCCTTCATCTCGTATTCCGAGAACTTCCATCCGGGCGAGTTATCGGAATCATCCAGTTTAACTCTTGCGACCTTTTTCAGTCTTTCCAGCAGTTCGCCTGCCTTATCCAGGACGCCGGGTTTATGCTGGGCAATCGGGATGATGATCACCTGAATAGGAGCGATTGCAGGCGGCAGTACAAGACCGTTGTCATCGCCGTGGGTCATGATGATGCCGCCGATCAGACGGGTGGAAACACCCCAGGAAGTCTGGTGCGGGTAGGCAAGCTTATTATCCCGTCCGGTGAACTGGATGTTGAAGGCACGGGCGAAGCCGTCGCCGAAATAATGGCTGGTGCCCGACTGGAGGGCAACACCGTTGTGCATCATCGCCTCGATGGTGTAGGTCGCTTCTGCACCGGCGAATTTCTCTTTAGGTGTCTTTTCACCTTTCAGCACCGGGATTGCAAGGGAATCTTCGCAGAAATCAGCGTAGATGTTGAGCATCTGCAAGGTTTCTGCCTGAGCGTCCTCGGCGGTTTCATGCATGGTATGGCCTTCCTGCCAGAGGAACTCGGAGGTTCTCAGGAAAGGACGGGTGGTTTTTTCCCAGCGCATGACCGAGCACCACTGGTTATACAGCATCGGCAGGTCGCGGTAGGAATGGATAACGTGGGAAAAATGCTCGCAGAACAGCGTTTCAGAGGTCGGGCGGACGCACAGCCGTTCGGTCAGGGTATCCTGACCGCCGACCGTGACCCATGCGCATTCAGGCGCGAAGCCTTCGACATGGTCTTTTTCCTTCTGCAAAAGGCTTTCGGGAATCAGCATCGGCATATATACATTTTCATGACCGGTCGCTTTGAAGCGGGCGTCAAGGATTTTCTGAATGTTTTCCCAGATTGCATAACCGTAAGGACGAAATACGATACAGCCGCGTACGCTGGAATATTCGCACAGTTCGGCTTTTACGACAACGTCGGTATACCATTTGGCAAAATCGGTGTCCATCGAAGTGATGGCTTCCACCATTTTTTTCTGTTGTGCCACAGGTGATCTTCCTTTCTCTTTTACATTGGCGCCGGGAAGGCGCATCACGCAGATAATCTGATTATATCAGTTTTGCCGGCTGTTTGCAAGCAAAGCCGGCAGGTCAGCGTTTATTTTTCGGGCGCAGATGGCTGCGGAAAGATTTCTGTCCGGTTGTTTTCCTCCATAAACCGGAAATATTCTTCACGGGTCAGTTCGGGCGTGAATTCAGCCATCGTCTTTTTAGCGGCGCATCCGCCTTCTTTTAACAGCCGGTAAGCGGTCAGGGCAAAGATTTTTGCTGTTTCCACATAAGCGAGCTGTTCATCGGTAACCCGGACATTGGAGTTATGCAGCTCGCCGGTATAGCCGCCGGTGTTGAACTGGTAGAGCGGCAGAATGGACGAAACTTCGCCAAAATCGGTCGACCCGCCGGAGTGGTAGTCGCGATTGTGGAAACTGACCGGGTAATCCCGTCCACGTCCTTTTTCCTCTTCCGACAGCTCCTGCAAAACGCCTGTCAGCAGATCAGGGTTTTCCAGCGGTATGGTCGGCAGGTATCCGGGAACGGTGACGATTTCGGCTGTACATCCAAGCCCGGTCGCGCCGGCACGGATTGCGCGGTCATATTTACGGCTGGCGTCCTGCATTGCCCGGATATTTTTGGCGCGTACGGAACTTTCAATACAGGTTTCTTCGGCAATGACATTGATGGCAGTACCTGCCCGGGGCATAAAACTGTGGATGCGTACTGAATCCTCATCCCGGAAGGTCTCTCTTTGCAGGTCGATCGCATGGAGTGCCAGCATGGCGGCGTTCAGTGCGTCGACGCCGGTGTGGGGAGAACCGGCAGCATGGGCAGATTTGCCGCGGAAGGTGACGACTTTATTGACAAAGCCGTTTGTGGTGCCATTTGCCAGCAGATAACCGGGAATATTCGGCGTGATATGGTGCCCGACCGCAATATCGATATCGTCAAACGCCCCAATCCGGATCAGCTCGCTTTTTCCGCCGCAATAACGGATGATTCCTTTCTGAATCAGTCCGACTTTAAACTCGGTATCCACAAATTCTTCTGCCGGCACAGCCATAAACGCAATATTCCCATCCAGCGCAGCAGCGACCTCCGGGTCAGCCAGGGCGATTGCCGCCCCAAGCAGCCCGGCGATCTGTGCGTTGTGCCCGCAGCAATGGGAAGCGCCGGTTTCCGGGTTGGCGTCCGGATGCGCCGGGATGGGAAGTGCGTCCAGTTCACCGATCAACGCGACGACCGGACCGCTGCCTTGCGGTTTGAGGTAGCCTTTGACACCTGTCACGGCAAGGCAGGTTTGCGGCTCTATTCCCAGCTGACGCAGTTTATCAGCCACGATGCCGGAGGTACGGTATTCTTTATATCCCATTTCCGCATGGGTAAAGATATCCCGTCCGACAGCAATGATTTCTTCCCGGTGCTGTTCGATACAGTCAATAATTTTTTGTTCCAGCCTGTCCATCCCGATACCTCCGTTATATCGATCAATTTCCTGTACTCAGTCGACGCAGGTCATAATATTGAGAATTTCGCGGTCGGTTTCCCGCATTCCATCATGCCCCAGCCGCCCGATATTGCGGATGGTGTTTTCAACGCCGCGGGAGATGATACCGTCACCGCCGTAAAACTGCTGTCCCATCCGGTACATCTCATAGCCCATCAGCCCGGCGTCCACTGCAATCGCGATCTTGGCGGCACAGGAAGCCTTTGCGCCGTCGCAGACGATGCCGGACGTAATTGCCAGTGCGTTGACGATCGTGTGTGCAATTTCAGTAAACCTTCCGCCCTGAAGCCATGCGATACCGGCTCCGGCGGATGCACCGGCAGATACCGCGCCGCAGTAAGCGGACAGGCAGCCGATTCCCGATTTGATATGCACCGCCAGCAGATTGGATATCAGCAGTGCCCGGTAAAGGCTGTCCTGATCGGCATTCAGTTCAGCGGCGTATTCAATGACCGGCAAAGAGGCGGTCATCCCCTGGTTGCCGGAGCCGGAGTTGATAACGACCGGCAGTTCGCAGCCATTCATTCGCGCATCCGATCCGGCAGCAGCGCGTGCTTTTGCCCGGGTTTTGACGTTGTTTTCGTTGTTTTTGAGCAGGACCTTTCCGATATTGGCACCGTAGTCACCTCTGAGCCCCTCATCGGCAATTGCGGTATTGTACTGGATCTGCCGGTCGAGGATTTCGCGGACATCCTCGATATCCGCGATTTCGGCAAATTCACAGATTCCCTCAACCGTCAGACAGTCCGCGCAGTTTTCCTGCTTGCAGTCATTGTTTTGGGAAGCCTCCTGTTTGAGCAGCTTGCCGTCTTTTTCCAGACAGACCACCCTGTCATGTGCGTCCGCGATCTGTGCAGCGGCAGTATGACCATCCGCGTCCCAAACACGCACGGTAATGCTCAGCAGCCTGCCGTCATCCGCCTGTTCGACCGAAAAATCGGCAGTATCCATCCACCCGGCAAATTCCTGCTGCTGTGCGGGCGTCACCTGTGAAAGGACTTCCAGCCCCAGCTGTTCTTTTCCGGCGACAATGCCGATGCCGGCAGCGGCTTTCAGACCTCTTGCGCCTCCGGTATGCGGAACGATCACGCTTTTAACGTTTTTGATAATATTGCCGCTGACGGTAAGAATTGTTTTTACAGGCAGCTTCCCGAGTACCGAACGCGCCATTGCGGCGCAGTATGCCACCGCAATTGGTTCGGTGCAGCCCATAGCCGGTATCAGTTCTCTTTTCAATATATTGACATATTGGCGATAAGTCGCATCCTGTCTGTCCATTTTACTGTCTCCTTTTGGGTGGTTGCCGCAGTGGGCGTCTATGCTGATATTATGACATTTTTCGATGGGAAATGCAAGCGGTTTAATCATTCGTCAGAAGAAAAAACCGGGACAAGATACCTGTCGGTACAGACATCTTGTTCCGGAATGTAATCAAGTGGATATTTATTTTAAGCCTGGCGTTTTTCCAGTCCGATGATCGGGCAGATGATCAGGTAAATGAATAAGGCAGGCAACAAAACCAGCTGTCCCATCAGCGGAAAGAACGCGGCGCAATAAACCGCGCCGATACTGTAAGCGAGCACCGCCAATCCAAAAACTTTAAATCGGTGCAAAGCCGTTTTATCCTTTCTCCGCACCCATTCCACCATCCCGAGCGTTGACTGCCTGATATTATTGGAACAGAAAACAGTTGCCACCGCGAGTCCTTCGCAATGGTTAAAGGTATGGTATTGCAGCGCTGCCAGCAAAAAAAGCGGAGCAAGATGCAAAAGGAAATGGATATCCGGCAGGGATATTACGATCAGTGTCAAAACAAATTCTATGGCAAGGCAGATCGTCTGCCATCTCTTTTTGCCCAGCTTGTCCGGCAGTATAGCCGCCAGCACAATACCCAGAATAAACATTCCCAGTGTCAGACCGCGCAGCAGCATATCCACGATATTGCCGCCTGCCACCGATTTCCACAAATGCAGCAGGTTCCCGGTTTCACCGCAGGCAAAAGTCCCAAAGGCGACCACTCCGTAACAGCCGCAGATCCCGCCGGCAAGCGTCAATGCAAGAAAGGTGGGAAGCTGTTCACAAATCGGGTATAAAGCGGAGCGGGGTTTGCTGTTTTGCATGATAAGTTCCTCCAGAGCAGGGTCATCCGACCAGTATATTCTACCGTATTTTTATTGTATCATACCCTGCTGCCGGTTGACATCCGCAGACTGACCAAACATCCGCAAATCCATCCCCGTTTTTAAATATGCAATGCCTGCAAAATGAAAAAGTATAGATTTATTTGCCGGTTTCTGACAGTATAATCGGTTTAATTTTGGGCAATATACCATAAATTCGACTGTTAATTTATAGCGTTTATCGCAAGTATAAACTCTTATAAATTAAGAATATCATGGAAATATGGTAAAGTCGAATATTCATACTGCCGCAGATATTCTTTTGGATGTAAGGGTTCGGTTCCTTTTATATGGTTTATGTATTTTTGAACGTATTTATGTACCTGTTCTACGATTTTAGACAGATTTTTTCTCATTTCGTTATATTCATCCTGATCTATAATTGCCGTCTGCTTAAGGTCAAGATAACTTGAATCATTAATAATAACCATTTTCGAATAATCCAGTCCGGATCTGGATTGTCGGGAACGAATAGTCCCCTTAAAAATAAAAGCATTTTTATGTTTTATAGAAGAACGAAACGGTATGCAAATTGTATAACCTTCGTGTGTTTCAATTAGTAAACATGCATATTGACGCCCTGCTTTATACATTAATTCCGGATAATTCGAAAGCGGATAATGTTTTATAAATTTTTCAGATAGTAAATGTACCGATGCAGTATATTTCATGATTATACCTCAAAAAAACGAGGTTAACCAAAAGGTTAACCTCGCCAGGCTGTCGATAAAGTCAATCGCTCGTCCTCTTTTTCCGCCATTGCCGCTTGCCGCGGCAATGGCTGCGTTTTTTATGGGATTGCGCGCTTACGCGCGCCCAGGGGCTGCGCCCCTGGACCTGCTG
>CALWWT010000254.1 GCA_944385325.1 uncultured Clostridia bacterium
AAGAGATCACTGGTCTGGGCCTGAAAGAGTCCAAGGCTATCGTTGACGGCGCTCCCGCTCCTGTCAAGACTGGCGTTGCTAAGGATGCTGCTGAAGAGATGAAGAAGAAACTCGAAGACGCTGGCGCTAAAGTCGAGCTCAAATAATTCTTCTTTTGAATTGCATGAGAACCGGATGGGGAAACCTGTCCGGTTTTTTGTTTTATCTGAAGGCAACAGACGGTTGCTTTACATGCCGCACGGTTGACGGTATAATAGAAACAGGGACGTCCAGTGAGATAAATTTGAATCCGTTTTGAAAGGATGATATCAGTGAAATTTGCGGAAACTCTTGTTTCGCTGCGCAGCCGCCGGCAGATGACTCAGCAGGAACTGGCGGAAAAGATGTTTGTGACCCGTCAGGCTGTTTCAAGATGGGAAACAGGGGAGACGATGCCCGGTGCGGATGTATTGCTACAGTTGTCCAGATTGTTCGGCGTATCGGTCAATACTCTGCTCGGGTCGCCCAGAAAGTTGATCTGTCAGTGCTGCGGAATGCCGCTGGAGGATGACATCCTCGGTAAAAATTCGGATGGAACCCTGAACGAGGATTATTGCAAGTGGTGTTATGACGAAGGCGCCTTTTTGACCGACTGTACGATGGAAGAGATGATCGAGTTATGTCTGCCGCATATGCAGGGCGATGAACAGGCTGCCCGTGCTTATCTGCAATCGGTTCTGCCGACGCTCAAACGCTGGAAAAATAAATAACCGGATTGCGGCTGTCTTTCTATAAAAACGGAAAGGCAGCTTTTTTGCTGCCTGGAGCTTGTCGAAAAAGTATTTTGGAGAATTTTTAAAATCGCTAAAATTCAACTAAAGTTTACCATAAGGCGGAAAGCAGGTCCAGGGGCGCAGCCCCTGGGCGCGCGTAAGCGCGCAACCCCCCCCTAAAAACGTAGCCATTGCCGCAGCAAGCGGCAATGGCGGATGAAGAGTATGCACATCGGATTTTATCGACAGTCTGAAGGCAGCTTTTTTGCTGCCTGTTTGCTTCTTCGACCGTTTTTCCAGACTGGCTGCGGTATACTGGAGAGTGTCCGGGAGACGGAAATGGGGGATGACTTTGGCAGGGCAGACAGTCTATCTGGATGTGCTGGTGGCGCTGAATCTGATGCTGACATGGGCAATGCTCCGGTGTACCGCGCTGCTCAATCATGCCCACGCCAGCCGGCTGCGCATTGCAGCCGCAAGTCTGGCTGGTGGATTGTCAGCACTGGTCATGCTGCTGCCGGGGCTTTCGGCGATGGTTTTGACAGCGGTGCGGCTGGCAGCTGCCGGCGGAATCGTACTGATCGCTTTTGGACGTCAGCCGCGGCGTGCTTATTTGCGGCTGACGCTGACCTTTTTTCTGGTCAGCGTTTTGTTTGCAGGCGTGATGGTCGCACTGGCGGCTTTTGTGTCGCCGCCAGGAATGGCGGTCAGAAACGGTACAGTATATTTTCATGTGTCAGCTGTCTGGCTGACGGCAGCTGCGGTCGCAGGATGTGCAGCTGCTAAAATTTTTTCCTGGTTGTTTGAAAAGCGGATGCCGGTGCAGCTGACCGATAAGTTTGTGGTACATAGTTGTGGACAGCAGGCAGAACTGCTGCTGCTGATCGATACCGGCAACCGGCTGCAAAGCTTTGGCAAACCAGTCGCGGTGGTCGGAATACAGGCAGTGTCAGGCGTATGGCCGGATGACCTGGTTGGGTGCTGCACCAGCCTTTCGGCAGCTGCGTCTGCCGGAAGATGGAAAAGCAAGCTGCGGATAGTACCCTGTAAGACTGCTGCCGGTGAACGGCTGCTGACCGGTGTAGAGTCGGTATTGGTTCGCCAACGGGATGGAGCAGCGTTTGACTGTGTGCTGGCACTGGCGGATGAAGATTTTGTCAGGGACGTGGGTACTGATGTACGGGTCGATGGAGTTGTCGGCCTGCTTGACTGAGGAGGAGTGGCATGAATAAACCAATGCAACAGATCAAAAGCCTTTTGGCAGGATGGCTGACCATCGGAACTGGACGGGAACAGCGTCAGATGATGGTACCCGGTATCCATCTGACCGAGCCGTCAGATGATGGAGATGGAAATGTACTGCTGTTTATGTCGGGCGGCGGCTCCCTTCCTCCGCCTTTGACGCGTGAAGAGGAAGACGGGCTGATCGTCCAGCTGCCTGATCCGGCGGTCAAGGAACAGCTGATTACAAGAAATCTCCGGCTAGTGGTGTATATTGCAAAAAAGTTCGAAGGCGGCGGAAATTCACTGGAAGACCTGACCAGTATCGGTACAATTGGGCTGATCAAGGCGGTCGATACCTTTTCACCGGACAAAAAGATCAAGCTTGCAACCTATGCTTCCCGCTGTATAGAAAACGAGATCCTGATGTACCTGCGCAAAACTTCACGGCTCAAAAGCGAGGTATCCTTTGACGAGCCGCTCAATGTCGATTGGGACGGCAATGAACTGCTGCTCAGCGACGTGCTGGGTTCACCGGAAAATGCCGTCAGTGAAGATCTCGAGGCGGAAGCGGAACGGATGGCACTCCGTGCGGCAGTTTCCAGGCTGTCCGAACGGGAGCAGCAGATTATGACCCTGCGGTTTGGGCTGAATGGTACAAGGGAACATACCCAAAAGGAAGTTGCCGATTATATCGGAATTTCTCAGTCTTACATATCCCGTCTGGAAAAACGGATCCTCGGACGGCTTGCGGTCGAACTGCGGGAACAGATATAATGCTCAGAAAAGAAAAAACTCCCGGGGACACATCGGCGCTGATCGCGCCTGTGCCCGGGAGTTGCCGGCATTATCAGAGTTCAATGATGCACCGTTCATACGCATTGACAATGGTGGTATCTTCCAGCTTGTCAAATCGTTTGAAATGTGAGGAGTAGTTCTGATGGACATGCCCATGTACAAAATATTTGGGATGAAACCGTTTGATCATCCGGCAGAAGACCTTAAACCCCTGATGCGCCAGGTCTTCTCCGTCGTTGATCCCCTTTGCGGGGGCGTGAGCGATCAGAATGTCAAAGCCGCGATGAAAAAGAATCGGCCAGAACAGTTTGCGTACCCGTTTGCACATTTCTTTTTCGGTATATTGGTTTTCGACATCCCGGCGGTAGCGCATCGAACCGCCCAGTCCGACGATACGGACACCCTTAT
>CALWWT010000255.1 GCA_944385325.1 uncultured Clostridia bacterium
GCTGACGATAAAGCACAATCCAACAATTTATTTTTTTTGTTTTTTGCTCAGGAAGGGGAATGGGGAAACCCTAGCAAGGGGTTTCCCCTGGTAAAATTCCGCTCGATGCGGGCTTTTTCCATAAACGAGCGAGCTGTAAACTGCCGGTTCCACAGTCACTGGAACTACGCGGCCGGCACGGCGCTGACAGGTTTTTGACCGTTGTCCTCGTCGACTGTCCGGTGGACAGTCGTGCGACGGAAGAAGGTGCGGTTACAAGTGTCTGTGCTGCCAAATTGCCCTTTCAGTCACTTGCGGTGGTCAGGGAAACTGCCGCGCTCAGATACCCTTATCCAATAATAACTATAAATAACAAACAAAAACTGCCTTTCCCGGAAACTGGAAACCCAGTCGGGAGAGGCAGTTTTTTACTTTACTACTATTATAAGCTATTCAAAATCAGATTTCCGGTTCAGCCTGTTTTTCCGATTCAGGCTGACGCTGTTGAGCAGAAGCAGACTGTGCGGCAGCGTCGCTCTTAAGACGGATGCTCTTCCATTTGCCGCTCTGGTAGCGAGCGAGCACGAGCGCAGAGCGGAGCAGCTGGTCAGCAGCCATTGCGATCCATGCACCGTACAGACCGATCTTGATACCGTTGATCAGGACGATCGCCACGACCGGACGCACCAGCAAAACGGTGATAAAGGTGATAACAGCCGTAGCCTTGGTATCACCGGCACCCCGCAGGCCGCCCGCGATGATAAATTGGGAGGTCTGGAGCGGCTGCAAAACCGCGACAATCAGCAGGATCTGTGCGCCGACCCGAATAATTTCGGGATCCTTGTTGTACAGCGCGACCAGCGTTCTGCCAAAGAAGATAAAGACGACCGCCAGAACAATCGCGCAGATCATACCAATTCGCCGGGTGCGTGAGCAGTACGCCTGCGCCATGTCGGGACGGCGCTTGCCGAGCGACTGACCCATCAGGGTGGTCGCCGAAACCGCGAACGCCTGACCGGTCATGAACGACAGCGCCTGGATGTTCATGCAGACCTGATGGGTCGCATAAGCGGTCGTGCCAAGCGAAGCGACGGTTTTGGAGAAGATGATCATGCCGGCGCGCATCAGCAGCTGTTCGATCATAGCCGGAACGCCGATGCCCAGCATGTCGGTCAGAGTCGGGCGGTCGGGCTTAAAGCCACGCCGGAGCTCCAGCTTGAGGAAGCTGTTTCCTCTGAGAATAAGGCAGAGCGCGATGACAAACGCGACGACCTGTCCAATGACCGTTGCCAGCGAAGCACCGGCGACGTCCATCTCCGGGAACCCGAGGTTGCCGTAGATCAGCAGCCAGTTGAAGAAAACGTTGACAACGTTGGCAATCAGGTTATAAAACATACTCGAACGTGAATCGCCGACGCCGCGCAGTGAAGCCGTGATGGTACTGGTCAGCGCCATCGTCATGAAGCCAGCCATCTGGATTTGCAGATACTGGGTTGCCCAGACGGTGACATGCTCCTCGGTCGAGCCCATGAAAAGTACCATCGGACGGGCAAACATGACGCCCAGTACCGACAGGATGACCGTCACCAGGAAGGTGAACATCAGCCCCTGCCGGACGACCAGGTTTGCCTTTTCACGGTCGCCGATACCTTTATAACGCGCAACCAGCGCGGTAACGCCGGTATTCATTGCCATGAAAGCGGTCATCAGCAGGAATTTGGGCTGTGTTGTCAGACCGACGGCGGTCAGCGCCTGCGCACCAAGCGCCGGGTTTGCCTCACCGCCGATCGACCCGACCATCATCAGGTCGACCATCGAAGCCAGCTGTGTCAGGATCAGCTCGACAAAGCTTGGCCAGGCGATGCGGATAATGTCGGAATAAAGCTCGCGGGACGCGACGCCTTCCGGGAGGTGCTTGGATACCTTCAGATCACCCGCGAGCAGCTGGGGATCGCCCTCCGGGAGACGGTCGAGAACGGTTCGTAGACGGTTACTGGATAATGCTGCCATTGTGCTTGCCGGCATCGCTGCCGGCGTCTTCCCTTCTTTCTGTGGACGATAACGTCCGCCAGGCTCCATCGTCCCGGCGGCTCCGGCTTCTGATTCAAGCCAGAAGAACTTAATTACGGAACTTCTTTATTATACAGCATTCTGTAAAATCTGTCCACTTGACGCCAAATCAAATTCTGAAAATTCAGCAAATAAGATAAACGCCGTCAACCTTTTTTGTTACTATCAACAAAAAACAACCGTTCCTCCCCAAAAGCCCGGAACAGCTGCCGGTATTTTGGCATATACTGTCCGGTATAACCGAATGTAAAATGGGAAGGGTATGCTCAATATAAAGAGGATATCGTCCTATATTCAGCAAAATCGGATATCTGAAACAGTTTTACAGTTTTTGACATTATTCCAAAAATATGGTATCCTTTAGACAGATTGTAACCATTATATATTCTTGTAACAGGAAGTGTTTGGCAGAAAGGAAGGCGGAATATGAATAAACTTGCAGAGTATACCGGACGCCTTTGCGAAATCTCCGCCAGACTGAAAAAGTACGGCGAAATGTCCGGCATCGCACAGTACGATATGACCGCGACCGCTCCTGTCGGCGCGTCAGCCAGAAGAGGGGAACTGCTGGCGTTTCTCCATGAGCAGTCCCGCAGGATACTGCTCAGCCCGGAAACGGCTGAAACGGTGGCTTTCCTGTCCGAAGAGGAGAATTTCTCCCGGCTGGACGACCGGATGAAGGGAGAACTGCGGATATACCGCCGCAGGACAGACGCGGTGACCGGCGTGCCGGAAGGCTTGCTGGGCGAGCTTTCAAGGCTGAAACAGACGACCGAACAGCTGTGGATCGGCTGCAAACATACCGGCGGGTATACCGAGCTGAAAAAGAACCTTTCCCGGATGATCGCGCTGCAAA
>CALWWT010000256.1 GCA_944385325.1 uncultured Clostridia bacterium
TAGGGTCTCCCCACGGTAAAACTGTCCACCGGACAGTTTTACCTCCCCATCCTGATTCTGTTTCGGGATAAGAGTTTCGCTCCATTGCGATGGAGCGACCAGGGCGCTGCCCTGGACCCGCAAGCCTTTGAAAAGGCTTGAGCGAAACTTTTTTGTCATGATCGTACCCACATTGTGCGTGACTTTGGCACTCGCTCTGCGCTCGCGTGAATCACCGGGTAGTGGGTGCGAATTGCTCCAAAAAGCAGTCTAAACTTGTATATGCCAAACTTAACGTTTTACTCTGGCAAAATTCTTCACGACGGCGCAGCCTGCTACACCGTCTATTATTCCAATCGTCGCGCCGCACAGCACATCGGTGGGGTAGTGGATGCCGATATACAATCGGGATATGCAGATCAGTACCGCGAGTATGACCGCACACCATCCGACCGGACGCATTTTGCGTGGAAGCGCTCCAAGCATCCCGGCTGCCGCTGCCATCGAGGACGACGAATGCCCGGATGGAAAGGAATAGTCATGCGCCGGGTCAACCAGCAGCCGTAACCCTTCGACCACCTCATACGGTCTTGTCCGCGCAATGACCGGCTTGAGCACCAGATTGACCGTCACAAACGTCAGCGCGAGTGCAATCGCCATCGTAATTCCGACTTTGCGCGTTTTTTTGGGAATCAGCAGCGCAACCGTCAGGATAATCCACAGGATTCCGCCGTCTCCAAGGTGGGTGACCGTCGTAAAAAACGCCGTCAGCCAGCTGGTCCGCAGCTCCTGAATCCACAGTAAAATCTGCCCGTCCAGCTGCAAAAACTGTTCGATCATTTCCATAAATCCAGTACCGTCAGCTGTTTTGGGTAATGGTTGAGCACCTCGCAGCCGTCTTTCGTGACAATGACCAGGTCTTCAATCCGCACGCCAAACTTGCCTTCGAGATATACGCCCGGCTCGATCGAGAAGCACATCCCTTCCTCGACCGGTCGGTCAAAGTTGGCAGATACATCGCCGTACTCGTGGTCTTCCAGCCCGATAAAGTGCCCCAGCCGGTGGGTGAACTGGTCACCGTATCCGGCAGACGCAATCACGTTCCGCGCCGCCGCGTCAATATCGCACAGCTTTACACCCGGACGGATAATCGCTTTTGCAGCTTCATTTGCCGCCTTTACCAGTTCGTATACCTTCCGTTCTTCGTCGGTCGGCTCGGCAGTGAAGAAGGTTCGGGTCATGTCCGAGCAGTAGCCGTCATAAATCCCGCCGACGTCCAGAAGGACACACATCCCTTTTTCCAGTTTGGTGCCATCGTTGCCGTGATGCGGGTCGGCTGCGTTTTTGCCAAACCCGACGATCGGTGTAAAGCTGACGCCTTCACAGCCGTGTTTTGCGTAAATTCGGATAAATTCCTCTTCCAGTTCCTTTTCGGTCGCGCCCGGATGCAGCGCCGCGACAAATTCTGCCATGCAAGCGTCATTGACAGCCGAACTGACACGCATTTTTTCCCGTTCTTCCTCGTCCTTGACCGCGCGCACCCAGTCGATGCACTCCGAACCGTTGCGGTATTCGCCGGGACGCAGTTCCATCAGCCGCAGCAAAAAACGCGCCTGCCATGTCTTGTCCACACCGACCGGGCACCCGTCAATCAGCTTTTCGGCAATCAGCGCCGGACCGTCGTCCGTGTCCGAAAACCGTACCACCGGCAGCCCGCACGCCGGCTCCGGGAACAGAATATTGACAAAAAAAGTGTGCGCTCCATCCTCACGCAGCAGCAGCGCCAGCATCCGCTCTCCCGGGAAAATGTCCGCTCCCGTCAGGTACCGGATGGATAACGGGTCGGTCACGATCATCTGGGGCAGACCTGCCGCCCGCATTTTTTCCAGTACCCGTCCGATTCTCGCATGATTCATTGCGCATCTTCCTTCCATATAAATTGTGATATGCCTGCCGGATGTCAGCCGGGCAGATTTTGACTATACAGATTTATCATACCTCAATTTGATGAATTTTTCAACCGGTTTTGCAAAACTTTGCCCGTCAGCTTTTGAAAATAATTTTTTGTGATATTTTAACAGTCTCTATTGTAAAACTGGAAAAAATATGATATAATAAGGGCAATGTAAACGGTTACACGCGCTCGGATCACAATTGAAAGGATGTATTATTATGGAAACAATCTACCTCCAGCTTTATTCCCTCGGTCAGTATGGCGAACAGCACCCGATGAAGGACAACCTCAAAGAGGTCGCGCAGATGGGTTATGACGGCGTCGAGTTCGCCGGCAATAACTACGGCGGTATGTCCGCTGACGAACTGAAGGCGGAGCTCGCTGCCAACCACCTTGGCTGCCGTTCGGTCCACCTTGGCATGAACGATATCGTTCCGACCCTGCCTTTCCTGAAGGAAATCGGCTGCCAGTACGCGATCGTTGCAATGCACGACTTCTCCAATATGGAGGAGACCCTCGACTGCGCACGCCAGCTCAATGAGGCTGCCAAAGAAGCCGCGAAATACGGCATCAAGGTCGGCTATCATAACCATACCCAGGAATTTAACAAGCTGGGCGACAAGTATATGCTCGAAGTGCTGATCGAAAACACCGACCCTGAAAACGTCGTTTTCGAGCTGGACTGCGGCTGGGCAACTGCTGCCGGCATCGACGCCGTTGCTTTTATTAAACAGTACGCCGACCGCTTTGCCGCAATCCATGTCAAGGAAAACTCTAAGGTCATCGGTCCCGAAAAGCCCCGCAGCCCCAAAGACCCTTCTCCCTTCAAGCTGGATGAAAACGGCAAGCCGATCATTACCGAGGAAATGCGCAAAATGTTCGCGGAACGCGCCAGCTGGAACTGCGGCACCGGTCAGGGGATCATCGATTGGAAGAAGATCTTCTCGGTATGTCATGAGGTCGGCATCGACCTGTTTGTCGTCGAACGCGAGGCAGAGTATGGCGGAATGGACCGCATGACCTGCCTAAAACATGATATCGACTGGCTCAAAACCAATCTGTAATGGACTTTTTATATCCTGCTTTTTTGCCCTTCGGTTAACCGCCGAAGGGCTTTTTGTGTATGCTGGGAGCATAAAATTAAATTTAAGCACTTATTTTGGGAAAATAAAATTAAATTTATTTATATTTTTGATAAATAAATATTGAACTTTACGCTTTACTGTGCTATAATATCCATAAAAGCTAAATGCTTGTTTATGGTTTTTAGTAATTGGAACGGAGGTATGAACATGAAAAAGAAGAATTGGTACAAAGGTTTGACCGCAACCGCAATCACTGTCGCTATGGCTGGCGCGGCTTTCACTGTCCCGGCTCTCGCGATTGATTATGACCTTAATTACGGCGATGTTCATGTAGAGGGAAC
>CALWWT010000257.1 GCA_944385325.1 uncultured Clostridia bacterium
TGATACCGGAAATCCGGCAAATTTTCCGTGAATATTTTTACAAACCGACAGTTGCGCATATCAAAAAGATATGCTAAAATATCAGATGCATCAGATAAATCCTCGCGTTTCACCCGTGCCCGGCGCGAAGGAGGGCTGACGGCAGGCGGACAATTGGAATATGGGTCAGATTTTGTATTCCTGACAGAGCCGCCCATTACTTTGTTGCACGGAGAAAATGAGGTTATAATGAAAAGTACAAACGTGATGAAACTTGTTAAGATTGCTCTGATCGGTGCGCTGTACACTGCGCTTACCCTTGCGATTGCGCCGCTTGCATATGGAACGGTACAGTTCCGTATCAGTGAAGCGCTGACTCTGCTGCCCCTGTTTTCGCCGATTGGTATCTGGGGTGTAACTTTTGGCTGCTTTTTGTCCAACCTGCTGGGATTTCTGCTCGGCACCAACCCGATTGGTCTGATTGACGCCGTCTGCGGTACCCTTGCAACACTGATTGCGGCGCTGATCACTTACCGGATTGGTCAGATTCCCTTCTCTTCCCTTCCGGAAAGCAAAGCACGGCTCACCCGTGCGCTGCTGGCGCCGATTCCCGTTGTCCTCTCCAACGGTCTGATTGTCGGACTCGAGCTGGCGCTGGTATTTGGCGGCAATCCTGGTGAAAGCCTGCCTTACATCTGGGCATTCCAGGGTATTTCGGTTGCAGCAGGTGAGATTGTTGTCTGCTACACGCTGGGAATGCTTTTGACCTTTGCGCTTTACCGCGCCGATCTTTACAAAAGACTGTTTGCGGAAACCCGTACAGCCTGATAGATATATATCACGCTCCCATCTGACCGGGAGCGTTTTTTGTTGCCAAAAAACACCTGTTTCCTTTATATAGCCACATAAACCCATTTACCGAAAATTTCCAGCAACATCCTACATTCTTCACATTTTGATGGTATCCTTAAAATACACGCTGGATGGTATATTCCCTGGTTGGATTCCCATACTCTCCATACGCTTTTAAATGAAAGGAAGATCGCCTGATGAAAAAAGCCGCTGCTATTATTGCTGTCATCGCCGGTATTGCTGCACTTGCTGCCGCAATCGCCATCATCTGCACCCATAACCGCCGCTGTGAAGAATATTGCAGTATTGATATTCCTTACGGACCCAACTGATGCTTGACAAAGTATTGGTCTGGTGTTAGAATAATATTGTATATGAGAAACAGTATGGCAGAATGAGTACCTTTCCTTTCGGTGCAAAGAGAGGAAGCGGTCGGTGAAAGCATCCGTCCGGAGGTTTGGGAAGATGGTTCTGTCGGTAAACAAACGCACCTGCGGAAGTTTGCTGCTGGCTTGCCCGAGTGGAAATCATCACAAGGGTTTGACGGGATTGCCCGTTACAGCAAAAGGGTATCGCGAAAGCCGTACCCGCAAAGGTCATCTCCTGTGAGGGAATGACGAATTGAAGTGGTAACACGGGAATTTCCTCGTCTTCATTATTGAAGACGAGGTTTTTATTGTCCCAGAAAAATTGAGAGGATGAACGCCCCAATGGAAAAGAAAAAGTTTTACATGACGACGGCTATTGCCTATACCTCGTCCAAACCCCACATCGGCAATACCTATGAGATTGTTCTTGCCGACGCAGTCGCACGCCACAAACGTATGGAAGGCTACGACGTTTTTCTCTGCACCGGTACCGACGAACACGGTCAGAAGATCGAAGAAAAAGCCAAAGACGCCGGCATCACGCCTAAAGAACATGTCGACCGCATCTCGGCTGAGGTCAGAAGAATCTGGGATACAATGAACACTTCCTATGATTATTTTGTCCGCACCACCGACGACTACCACGAAACCGCTGTCCAGAAAATCTTCAAGCGGATGTACGAAAAGGGCGATATCTACAAGAGCGAGTACGAAGGCATGTACTGCACGCCCTGTGAATCCTTCTGGACCGAATCTCAGCTGAAAGACGGATGCTGCCCTGACTGCGGACGTCCGGTAAAACCGGCTAAGGAAGAAGCTTACTTCTTCAAAATGAGCAAATATGCCGACCGTCTGATGAAGCATATCGAGGAAAACCCTGATTTCATCGTTCCCGAATCCCGTAAAAAAGAAATGATCAACAACTTCCTCAAGCCCGGACTTCAGGACCTGTGCGTCTCCCGTACTTCCTTTAAATGGGGTATCCCGGTTGACTTTGACCCGCGCCATGTTGTTTATGTATGGCTGGATGCGCTGAACAACTATATTACCGCAATCGGCTATGACCCTGAACACCAGACCGAGCAGTTTGAAAAGCTCTGGCCGGCTGACCTGCATATTATCGGCAAGGATATTCTCCGTTTCCACACCATCTACTGGCCGATCTTCCTGATGAGCATGGATCTGCCGCTGCCCAAACAGGTCTTTGGTCACCCCTGGCTGCTGTTTGCCGCAGACAAGATGAGCAAATCCAAGGGCAATGTGATCTATGCTGACGATATGGTGAACCTGTTCGGCGTCGATGCAGTCCGTTACTATCTGCTTTCCGCAATGCCCTACGCGCAGGACGGCAATATCACCTACGAAATGTTTATTGCAAAGTACAACACCGAGCTTGCCAATACGCTGGGCAACCTGGTCAACCGTACCGTTTCGATGGTCAACAAGTATTTCGGCGGAGATGTAAACGCTGCTGCAATCGAAAATGACCTCGACCGTGAGCTCTGCGATACTGCGCTGGACGCTGCAAAAGGCGTGCGCGAAGCAATGGACAGCTATCATACCGCTGATGCACTTGCAAAGATCATCGGTCTTGCACAGCGCAGCAACAAGTATATCGACGAGACGACGCCATGGTCGCTGGCAAAAGACGAAGCCAGCTTGCCGCGTCTGAAGACTGTTCTGTCCAATCTGATCGAGGCTATCCGGTATATCGGTATCCTGTCCGAACCGTTCATGCCTGATACTGCTGCTTCCATCCTCAGCCAGATCGGTGCAGAAGATGGTGGTCTGGAATCGCTGGAAAACTTTGGCTCTGCTCCTGCACGCAAGGTTGGCGCCGCACAGGCACTGTTTGCGCGTATTGACGAAAAAGCAATGATGGAACGCATCCAGAAAGAAATTGTCGAACCCCAGATTGCCGCAGCCGCTGCCGAAGCAGCAAAAGAAGCTGCACCTGCTGAGGAAGAAAAGGCAGAAGGTGTTGCATTCCTGCCGGAGATCAAGATCGACGATTTCGGCAAAATCGATCTGCGCGTCGGCAAGATCGTCAGCTGTGAGAAACTGAAAAAATCCCGCAAACTGCTCAAACTCCAGGTTGAGGACGGTGCAGGCACCCGTCAGATTCTTTCTGGAATTGCCAAGTGGTACGCACCTGAAGACCTGACCGGCAAAAAGGTGATCTTTGTTGCCAACCTCGCACCCGCAAAACTGGCTGGTGAACTGTCGGAAGGTATGATCCTGGCAGCAGACGCCGGTGAAGACGACGTCAAAGTCATGTTTGTCGACGACTCCATCCCCACCGGCAGCCAAATCCATTGATTGGCGCAGAGCAGCAACCTGCGGATTGCGGCGCTCCATGTTTGCCAAGATTCGTTCACGCCTCTGGT
>CALWWT010000258.1 GCA_944385325.1 uncultured Clostridia bacterium
AGAGCCTGTACGCCGGCACCTGCCGCAACTGCTACAAAACCATACGGAATATCCGGATCAACCGGAACATAATCAGCGTTTTCCTCCTGCTGGTCAGCCTGCAAAACCTGCTCGGTATGCTGCTCACGCATATTCTCAATCTTCAGCGAGGTCAGCGCACCGAATTTCAAACCTTCCTCGATGGCGTTGCCGGGATGGTTGGAATGAACATGAACCTTGATGATATCCTCGTCATCTACCACAACGACGCAATCACCGATCGATTCAAGGTAAGCGCGCAGTTTGAGTGCATCCTCACATCCGGGCGCCTTCATGACGATAAACTCGGTGCAGTAGGTAAACTTGATGTCTCCCTCGGCTTCTGCCACAGCACTGCGCTTAGGAGCCGACTTCTTTTCAGTGCTTTCAGCAGACGCGACCACTTCGCCGCCTTTAAATACATCCAGCATCGCACTGAAAATAACGCACAGTCCCTTGCCGCCTGCGTCCACGACGCCTGCTTTTTTCAAAACCGGCAGCATTTCGGGAGTTTTCGCCAGCGTTTCCTCTGCCTGACGGACGATAGCAGAAAATACCTCAACCGGGTCATTGGTAGACAAAGCCACTTCACTGCCCTTTTCCGCGGCTTCGCGGGCAACTGTCAGAATTGTACCCTCAGTCGGTTTCATGACTGCCTTGTAGGCAGCTTCAACGCCCAGCGTCAGGGCATCCGACAAATCCTGCCCAGTCGCCTCCTGCTTGCCGGCAAGTCCTTTGGAAAAGCCGCGGAACAGCAGCGACAGAATAACGCCAGAGTTTCCGCGCGCGCCGCGCAGAAGGGCAGAAGCAGCCGTTTTCGCAGTTTCTTCGACCGTTGGGCTGCGGAGCAGTTCCAGCTCCCTTACAGCCGCACCAATGGTCATAGACATATTGGTTCCGGTATCCCCATCAGGTACCGGGAATACATTCAGTTCATCAACCTTCTGTTTCTGGTTTGCGATGACATGAGCCGCGGAAATAACCGCGTCCCGCAGGATGATTCCGTTTATCACGTTTGTGCACTCCTTATTGGGCAGGATAGCTGCCTCGTTGCTGTTTTTTGAAAGGATCAGCTTACCTGCATTCCTTCCACAAATACATTGACTGCCGCGACGCCAATTCCGGTAACGTCCTCCACCGTATAGGTGATCTTGTGGACAATGCTCGTCACGATTGCAGAGATATTGATGCCATAGGTAACCTGGATATGAAGATCGATCACCAGTTTACCATTTTTTCCCCGGATCGCAACGCTCTTTTGCGGCTGAGAGGACAAAAACAGTCCTTTTTTACGGGGACGGGCAGGCGCCAGCCCAGCGACGCCAAACGAATCACTGAGCGCGTCGCCGATCAGAGAAGTGAAAAAACGCTCTGAAATTTCGATTGTACCGAGATGGTTCTCCATTTTTATCATTTGTCATTCCCCTTTCCAGGTAAAATCCAAGCGCAAATATCTATACAGATTCATTTTAATCTACTTCGTATGGTTTGTCAAGCAGCCCTGATATTTCCGTAAAAAGCGGCTGTTAACAGATTTGCCCGACAACCTTCTCTTTATTCCGACCGAACCGGTGTATATTCTGTCCCGCGGAAAATTCTGTAAAGGGTATCGCCATTGTCAAATTCCAGCTGCATGTTGACCTCCCCTCTGCTGAAATCCCGCTCCTCAAACGCAAAATCCGCAATACCGCCGCCATAACAGATCAGATAAGTATCGGTATCATCATCCACCAGTCCTGCGCATCCCATCGAAGTGGATTTATATTCGGTCGTATGCTCCTCAAAATCCCGGAGAGTCAGCGTCTCCTCATCGATCCAGTAGCGGCAGACGCGGGAAGTACTGTCCACACCGCCCGAATTGTCAAAAATCGTGATCGACCCGTCTTCCAGATACCGTACATCATGCTGATACAATCCGGTCTGTTCCTCGGTCATACCGGCAATATCATTTCTTCCACGACCCATGATCCAGATAATTTCACCCGTCTCCCGGTCCAGCTTGATCAGCCCAACCGACCGGCAGCTGATCAGCAGATCATAACTCTCCGGGTCGACTGCAATCGAATTGATATGCACATAGTCGGTATAAACCGCGTCCAGGTTATCGACAAGCGCACCATAATCATTATTATAGACCGACGCCTCATACATTTCCGGGTAATCCATCGATTCCCACTGCATGACCACTTCGCCGTCTTTCTGTTCCTGGACGACGGCGTTGACGACCGGAATCTGTTTTCCCTCATACCCCGGCACATTTTCAGCCATCGAAAGGGTGACGGTCGTCAGGATATAATGGTTATCCGAAAGAATCTTATAGTCATGGTTTTCACATCCATAGTCATCACCGGTTATCGAGCCATAAGCAAGCGGATGGATATTATCGTTAATCACATTAAAGGATTCATCCATCAGAACAATATGGGTATAAGTAATGCCGCCATTGGTTCCTTCCACGTCGGCATCATACTGCTGGTAAGCATAGCGGATGGTGCCGTCTGCGTATTCGATTTTGCGGAAATTATAGGCATAGCCGGGAACCTGCTTATACCAGCGGATATTTCCCTCAGCTGTCATGATAAAGATATAGTTGTACCCGGATGCTGTAGTGCCGCGCATACTGACCAGAAATTCCTCATCCGAAATGCTGCTGCCGGTAATCGTATATTTCGGAAAATCATCCGGCAGTTCAGATGCCGACAATGTACCTGTCACATCCACAGCCGAAATACTGCCATCATCCGCTACCGCAATCCGCCACTCGGTACCGTCCGGGCTCTGGATAATGGTCGGGTCTTCCTCCAGATTCTGCTCAGATATTTTCAGCTCGTCGATGGTAAAATAATCGCCGTCAGCCGCAATATCCGAAATCTGATTGCCATATACGATCACCCGGTTATCCGCCGGCTGTACTGCCATACGGACATATGCAATCGCATCGTCATCCGGTACGGTTATCGTTGCAAGCCCGTAGCTGTCCTCCCGCTGCAAAAAGTTTTTGTCCGCGTCAAAATAACAGACCACATTGGTTGCAATTCCATTGCGGGTCAGCTGCTGGCCTGCCGAACAGGGAATCCAGTTGCTCATCACGCTTCCATTCTGCGCGTCAACCACCGACCCGTCATAGTCATAGAAAAAATCCTCACAGCCCGACAGGTCAAAAAGATTTTCCTGCTGTTCAACAAAAGTAACCCCCTCAATATCCCCGAGCGACAGGTTCTGAATCGTCCGATAAAGCAGGACATTTAAACCAATTGAAGCCGCCAGAGCGATAACGACCATCACGTTAAAGATCCTCTGGGCATTCCTTCCCAGACTGTCAAAGCATTTCACTATGCAAGCCTCCTGTATATTTTATCACTGTACCAGTATATCAAAATACTCCCACAGCGTCAATACGAATATTTTCCGCAAATTCAGCGATCTGCCATTTACATCGGCAAGGGTATAAACCACACCTTTGCTGCGTATGCTGAAAAAGCAGTAATCTTTTTCCAACCGACTGAAAGGATTTTGATCATGGCATACAGACGCTCTTCCCGGCATATCGTCCTCTGGAGAAGGAAAACGCACCTGCCCTCATCGGCTGGTCGGCTGACTGGTCATCTGCCCACCGCTTTTCTGGCGGCATTTCTGGCAGGCATACTGCTGCTTCCGAAAACACCCGGATTTGACCGGGTAGTACAGCTGTCCGCCGGTCTTTCGGGACGTGTCCAGCAGCAGACAAATAGTTCGTTATCCGGACAGGACAACATTCCACAGCAGAACAGCGATATTCAGCAGCCGTCAGCGTCAGACGTGCAGACCGACGCTGTCAGTGAACTTCCTGAAAATCCGGAAACAACCTCTGAACAGCAGGACGCGGTTTCCACCGCGGACGAACCTTCCGTCCAGCCGCTGCCGGAACTGGAGGAACTGCTGGAATCTGCTGAACAGGAAACTGTTCCGGAAATCCTGCCGGAAAACGAAGCCGTCCTGGTACACAAAACCTATACAGCATCACCGTCTGACGTTTATGTTCAGGTTGGCAACAGCTTTGTCAAAAATGTGACCGACTATGGCAATCAGACGGTACTGGACGCTGAAGCGGCTGACCCGGCTTTTTCACTGGATGCCGACGGAAAAGTGGAAGTGCTCATCATGCATACCCATACAACCGAATGCTATATGCCATACACCGGCAGCAGCTATGATACCACCTGGCCTACCCGTACAACCGACAACGAAAAAAATATGGCAGCAGTCGGAAGCGTCATTGCTGCCAGGCTCCAGCAGGCAGGCATCGGCGTCATCCACGACACCACCCAGCACGACTATCCGTCCTATAACGGTTCTTATGAGCGCTCCGCCGAAACGGTACAGAACTATCTCAACCAGTATCCGGATATCAAAGTCGTGCTGGATATCCACCGCGACGCCATCATATCGGGCGATACCGTCACCGCTCCGGTCATCGAAACAGACGAAGGGACTGCCGCGCAAGTCATGATCATATCCGGCTGTGACGATGGAACAATGGATTATCCCGAGTGGCAGAAAAACCTTGCCTTTGCGATCGACCTCCAGCAGCAGATGGAAAGCGATCATCCCGGGTTCACCCGTCCCATCCTGTTCGATTACCGCAAATATAACCAGAATCTGACCACCGGTTCACTGCTGATCGAAGTCGGCGGACACGGAAACACGCTGGCACAAGCACTTCTCGCGGGAGACTGGATCGGTTCTTCCCTTGCCTCGCTGCTTGGCGGTCAATAATATCAGGGAGAAAATCAAATGAATTCTGCAAAACAAAAAAAGACAGCCGGTCCTGTCAAAAACCAGCTGTCCGTTTTCTTACAGCCTGTCCATAAAAACTCGCGGCTGTATACTTTTATCCTGTCCTTTGGGCTTACCCTTGCGATGACCATCCTGCTTGCGGGCTGGTCGGTCACCGGCTACCGATGCCTGATGATCACCAATCCGCCGGCAGGAGAATCGATCGTCTGCGATATCCGTTCAGATTATATCCGAGTCCGGCTCGGCGAATGGAATTTTGCCCTGAAAATCGAGTTTATTCCTCTTCGCTCAGAAGCAGGTTCAAAAGCACATTGACAGTAAAAATCCCGTCATGGCTTTCATACTCCATGCTGCCGCCGGTTTTTTCAGCAATCTGGGCGATACTCTGCATCCCGTAACCACGTCCGCCCTCGTCCTTGGTCGAAAGCAGCCGTCCATTCTTTTCCCGCAAAAATCCGGAAAAGCTGTTCTCTACACGGACAAGCACAAATCCCTGGTTGAAGGGTCGTATTTGTACACGGATAAACCGTTCTTTTCCCGGAAGGGTCGTCCTGGCGCCTTCCAGCGCATTGTCCAGCAAGTTTCCCATCAGCGCACAGCTGTCCAATGAATCCAGAAAATCCAGTCCGGCTGTCAGGTCAGCGGAAAATTTGATTTCTTCATCGGCAGCCAGCCGCGCCTTTTCACTCAAAATGACGTTCAGCACCCGGTCCTGTGTAAACATCCGCAGATACTCATCCTGCCGCCGCCGCTGTTCTTCGGTCTGCATTCCGGCAATATAGCTGCGGATACTGTCCAGCTGACCGGCTTTTGCCATATCGGACAGGCAGCGCAGATGATGTTTCAGGTCATGGGCAGCGGATGCATACTGTTCATTCTTGCGCTGAACCAGATCATAATGCCGCTTTTCCATTTCCTGCCGCAGACGGATTGCCTGATATTCACGGGTCACCTCCATCTGGGAAGCGATATTCTCAAACATCCTGAAAGATGCCTGGCACCCAAACAGCAGCGCCGTACAGCAAAGCATCATCGCCATATCCAGCTTATCGCTGTAATGTCCCGTCATTGCCAGCCGCCAGAAGACGGCCATCGTCGGCAGGCTTGCACCCGGCACGATCAGGCAGACCCAGAACCAGGTGTTCTCATTGGCGTGATAGACATTGACCGCCGCGCGGATATACCACCGCATCAGGATAAATACCAGCAGCAGAAAAATCTGACCGCCGATTGCCTGACAGACAAGCGGATTTCCTCCGTTATACCCTGCCATTCTGCCTGCCAGCCAGATTCCAGAGCCAACCATATCCGAAGCCGATATCAGCAGGCAGAAAATTCCTGCCATCACCATCCGGATATACGGTTTTCCCCGTTCATACAGCCATCCGACCAGACCGCCCAAAAACGCAGCGGTCACCGCCATCGTCACAAAGCTGTTATGAAACAGGTCTGCCACCGTCATGACTACGCCAACCGCTGTATACAGGTACGGGCTGCTGCGCACCCGTTCTTCCACCGGAACCAACGTCCGATGGCAGAGGTCTTCCACCATCAGCAGTACAAAAATGTTGGACGGCGCTGCCGCCAGCATCCAGTATAACAATTCCTCCATCTGTCCCACTCCTCAGACGGTCGTCTTGGCAAAATGCAGAAATTCACTTTTAAAGCTCTTTGCCTTGGGCTGGGATACCGGCAGGATATCCCCATTTTCCATAATGACCGAGCTGGAACTGACCGAAATAATGCGCGAAAAGTTGCACAGATAGCTCTTATGGCAGCACCCGAATCCGTGCGGAGCCAGTATTTCCTGTAACTGCGCCATTTTCAGCCGAAGGTTGTACCGTCCCTGGTCGGTAATGACATCGACACTTCTTCCCTGGATAACCAGGTACAAAATCGAGGAAACCGACAACCGGAGCAGATCACCGCCTGATTGAAAGGTTACATACTGATTTGTCCGTTCCACCTCATGAAAACAGGCAGACAATTCCTGAGACAATTCTTCCCGGCTCATCTGCTTCATCAGATACCGAAAAGGCGTTACCCGAAACACCTCAACCGTCGGCGCAGCCACGCCGGTCAGAAACGCGAGCACCGTCCTGCTGTCGGTTTCCCGCAAAAGCTGTGCCGTCCGGTAGCCGGACATTTCCGGCATCTGCACATCCAGCACCACCATATCATACGGCCGGTTTCCGGACGCAAGCAATGCTTCGCCACTGTTAAACTGGTCCAGTACGAACTGCCCGTCAAACGGGTCAAGTTCCCGAATCAGCGAAACAAGCAGCTGCTGATCCTGCTGCAAATCATCGCATACCGCAATTTTCACCATATTATTCTCCACCTGTGATCCAACAGGGGATCTGCCGGATGGTCAGATAGATGTTCGAAGCCGGTATCGCCAGAACTCTTCCCAACAGTTTCATCACAGCCTCCCCATAAGCCTGATATTCCGCATCCGGCAACTCAGCATAGATATCGGTGCGGACATATGCCATCGGAATATCGTCTCTTCCCTTGAAAAACATATCGTTGTTACCCGATATACGCAGCATCAGCCGCCCTTCATCCTTTCCAGGAATCCGGGAAATTGCCTCACCCAGTCCGCGTGCCAGTTCCAGCCGGGATAACCCGGAAATGGTCACATTGGTGCTCAGATCGATCATCGGCATATCCGTCACCCTTTCCGCTTAAAAATTCTCGCCGTTCCAGCCCCAATACTCGGCTTCAGAATACCGTACATAAATTCGGTTCGCCGGAATAGAAAGCACTTCCGAAAGAATCCCGGTTATTTTTCCGGTCAGATTGTTGTAACAATCTCCGTCTGCGCTGCCGAAAAGGCTGACCTCTGCCATTGCGAGCGGCTCATCTGAACCGGCAAAATACATTTTTTTATCTCCTTCCATAGCCAGCATCAGCCAGCGCTCGCTCTTTCCAGGAATCAGCTGGATTGCATTGCCCAGCTGTTCACGGATACGGGACGCAGCGTCATCGGAAATGGAAACATTGGTTGTCGTACGGATATAAGGCATGATACTTACCTCCCCAAAATATTCAGAAAATTACCTTACAACACCAGGGAAAAATTCCCGGATTGTTTTTATTATACCAGTATTCTGCCCAAAAGAAAAGAGGTCAAACAGATGGTTTGACCTCTCAGCTTGTCGATAAAATCAATTTTTCTGATTTTTGTCCGCCGTTGCCGCCTGCCGCGCCAACGGCTACGTTTTTTTAGGGGTTGCGCGCCAGAGGCGCGCCCAGGGGCTGCGCCCCTGGACCTGCTT
>CALWWT010000259.1 GCA_944385325.1 uncultured Clostridia bacterium
AAAGGAGGAAACCAGAGATGAGCAACCCCAAAGAGCTTGCACTCAAAGAACAGGTCATCCGCATGAGCGGTGTTGATCCGCTCAAATGTATGAGATGCGGCAAATGCTCCGGCACCTGCCCTTCTTACGACGAGATGGAATATCATCCCCACCAGTTTGTCTACATGGTTGAAAAGGGCGAGATCGAAAAGCTGATGGCTTCTCCGTCTATCTTTAAATGCCTCTCCTGCTTTGCCTGCGTAGAACGCTGCCCCAGAGACGTTGAACCTGCCAAGCTGGTCGAAGCGATCCGGCTGCTGGTCATCCGTCAGCAGGGCGCGAACCATCTGAAGGCTAACCAGATTCCCGACCTGCTGGACGAGGATATGCCGCAGCAGGCACTGGTCACCGCCTTCCGCAAATATACAAAGTAAGGGTAAGGAGGAGAAACCATGCAAAAAATTGGCGTATTTGTATGTTGGTGTGGTTCCAATATTGCCCAGACCGTAGACGTCCAGGCTGTTTCTGATGCGCTCGCAAAAGAACCCGGCGTCGTCTATTCCACCAACTATCAGTATATGTGCTCCGAAGCAGGTCAGAACCTGATCAAGGACGCGGTCAAGGAATATGGACTGACCGGCGTTGTTATCTGCTCCTGCTCTCCCCGGATGCACGAGGCTACCTTCCGTAAGGCAGTCGCTTCGGTCGGTCTCAACCCGTACATGCTTGAGGTCGCGAATATCCGTGAGCAGTGCTCCTGGATTCATAAAGACAAGGAAGTCGGCACCGAAAAGGCGATCATCCTCGGCCGTGCCGCTATCGCAAAAGTTCAGCTGAATGCTCCGCTGCAGGCAGGCGAAAGCCCTGTTGTAAAACGTGCGCTGGTTATCGGCGGCGGTATCGCTGGTATTCAGACCGCTCTGGACATCGCTGAAGCTGGTTTTGAAGTCGATATCGTCGAAAAGAATCCGACCATCGGCGGTAAGATGACCCAGATCGACAAAACCTTCCCGACTCTGGACTGTGCTGCATGTATCCTGACACCTAAGATGGTTGACTGCGCTCAGAACGAAAAGATCCATATCTATTCCTACTCGGAACTCAAAGAGGTTAAGGGATTTGTCGGCAACTTCTCGGTCAAGATCAATAAAAAAGCCCGTTATGTCGATGAAAACAAGTGTACCGGATGCGGCGAATGCACCACCAAGTGCCCGATGAAGAATGTCCCCAACGAGTTCAACCTCGGTATGGACAACCGTCGTGCCATCTACATCCCGTTTGCACAGGCAGTCCCGAAGGTCGCTACCATCGACCCCAACTACTGCAACATGCTGAAAAACGGCAAGTGCGGTCTGTGTGCAAAGGTCTGCGGCGCCGGTGCCATTGACTATAAACAGCAGGATCAGGTCATCGAGGAAAAATACGGTGCAATCGTCGTTGCGACCGGTTACAATCCCATCAAGCTGGATAAGTTCGATGAGTTTGGTTATTCCCTCTCCAAGGACGTTATCACTTCTCTGGAATTTGAACGTCTGACCAATGCTGCCGGTCCTACTTCCGGTACCCTGCTGCGTCCTTCCGACGGCAAACATCCGCACACCATCGTATTCGTACAGTGTGTCGGTTCCCGTGATACCTCCGGCTGCGGCAAACCTTACTGCTCCAAGATCTGCTGCATGTACACCGCAAAACATGCGATGCTGACCCGTGAGAAATATCCGGATACCGATGTTTACGTCTTCTACATCGACGTCCGCAGCCCCGGCAAGAACTACGACGAGTTCTACCGCCGCGCAGTTGAACAGTACGGCGTTCACTACATCAAAGGTATGGTCGGTAAGGTTGCTCCCAGAGCAGACGGCAAGATCATGGTTCAGGCTTCTGACCTGCTGGCTAATGAACAGCTGCATATCGAAGCTGACCTGGTAGTCCTGGCTGCTGCGATCGAACCGGACAAGTCCGCAAGACCTCTCGCTACCATGCTGACTGCTAGTATGGACACCAACGACTTCTTCACCGAAGCACATGCAAAACTTCGTCCGGTTGAAAGCCCGACTGCCGGTATCTTCCTTTCCGGTGCCTGCCAGGGTCCGAAGGACATCCCCGATACCGTTTCGCAGGCCAGTGCTGCTGCCGCTAAGGTCATCGGCTTGCTGGTCAAGGACAAGCTGACCACCAACCCCTGCGTCGCACAGTCCAATGAGCTGATGTGCAACGGCTGCTCCAGCTGTGAAAAGGTCTGCCCGTATGGTGCGATCACCTATATTGACAAAGAATTCCGTATGCCCGACCGGACGACCCGTATCCGTCGCGTTGCTTCCGTCAACCCGGCTGTATGCCAGGGCTGCGGTGCCTGCACGGTCGCTTGCCCCTCCGGCGCTATGGATCTGAAGGGCTTCTCGAACAGCCAGATTATGGCGGAGGTAGATGCAATATGCCAAATGAAGTAAAAGCGTTTAAACCGAAGATTGTAGCTTTCTGCTGCAACTGGTGTTCTTATGCGGGTGCTGACCTGGCCGGTACCAACCGCCTGGCTTACCCCGCTGATGTTAAAATCATCCGCGTTCCCTGCTCATGCAGAGTCAACCCGATGTTCATTCTTCGTGCCTTCCAGAGAGGCGCTGACGGCGTTATCCTCTGCGGATGCCATCCCGGCGACTGCCATTACACCACCGGCAACTACTACGCAAGAAGAAGAATGACCCTCCTCTTTTCGATGCTCGACTTCCTCGGCATAGAAAAGGAACGCACCCGCGTTGAATGGGTTTCCGCTGCGGAAGGCGCAAAATTCGCCGCTACAATGAACGACTTTGTCGCGACGGTTACCGCTCTGGGCGAGAATAAGAGATTGGAGGACCTCAGATGCAAGGAATGATGTTGAACCGCGCTAAGGAACTTCTGAGCGACGGTACTGTAAACCGCGTCCTTGGCTGGCAGGCTGGCGAGTTTGTCTATGACATTACGCCCGCTGTCTTTGAAACCGAAGAGGAGCTGGATGCAGGCTTTGTATACAATGGTTTTTGCGGCAACAACCTGTCCAAATACCTTGTTAAGGAAACCCTGAAAGACGGTAAAATTCTCGTCTTTTTGAAACCCTGCGATACCTATTCTTTCAACCAGCTGCTGACCGAACACCGCATCGACCGGGAAAAGATCTGTGCGATTGGTATTCCCTGCGATGGCAAGACCAGCGGCGAAATGCTCAAGGCAAAAGGTATCTCCGGTATTACCGGTATCAGCGAAGATGCTGACAACTTTGTAGTCGATACCATCTATGGTCAGACCACCGTTGCCAAGGCTGATGCCCTCGAAGAAAGATGCAAGACCTGTAAGAGCAAAAAACATGTCGCTTACGATGAACTGCTGGGCGAAGACGGTGAAATCCTCGATTCCCATCGTTTTGACATGGTCGCAAAACTGGAGGCTATGACTCCTGATGAACGTTTTGCGTTCTGGCGTGAACAGCTCTCCAAATGTATCCGCTGCAATGCCTGCCGTAATGTATGCCCGGCTTGCACCTGTGAACAGTGTGTATTTGATAACCCCAAATCGGGTATCGCACAGAAGGCTGCTGCAGATTCGTTTGAAGAGAATATGTTCCATATCATCCGTGCGTTCCACGTTGCCGGCCGTTGTACCGACTGCGGCGAATGCTCGCGTGTATGCCCGCAGAACATCCCGCTTCATCTGCTCAACCGCAAGTTTATCAAGGATATCAACGAACTTTATGGTGATTACCAGGCTGGCGCTGAGGTCGGTACCCGCGCGCCGCTGACCAACTACACCCAGGAAGACGTTGAACCCAGTATCGTTTATCACAGGGAGGGAAAATAAATGCTGAAAATTTCCCTTGCAAACCTTGACGCGCTTTTCGCCGCTATCGCTGAAAAAGAGGCGCTGTACATCCCGACTGACAAGGCTGGTCAGGCACAGTACATGCGTTATGAAAATGGCATGAAGATGACGGACGCGCTCAACACGGTCAGAAGTGCCAAGGACTTCTTCTTCCCCCAGACTGAAAACCTGGTCAACTTTAAAGTCAGCGGCAAAACCATTGAAATCATCGACCCTCGTACCGAGCATGAAGACTTTGTTGTCTTCGGCGTTCGGGCATGTGATGTCAGAAGCTTCTCCATTCTGGATAAGGTTTTCCTTCTGTCCGACCCCGTCGATACCTACTATGAAAACAGACGTAAACATGGCACCATTGTTTCGATGGCATGTACCCGTCCTTCCGAAACCTGCTTCTGCGGCAGCTTCGGTATCGATGCGGCTAACCCGGAAGGCGATGCAGTCTGCTGGAAAACGGAAGATTCCCTGTACATCCAGGCTGTTACCGAAAAGGGTGAGGCTCTGATCGAAAAGATCCGCCCGGTGCTGGAGGAAACCGACGACAGCGCTGTTGAGGCTCAGAAGGCAGCTACCCGCGAAATTATGGGCAAACTCCCGCTGGCGAAGTTCTCTACCGAAAAATTCGGCGGCGAAGTCCTGATGAAGGTCTTCGATTCCGAGAAATGGGCCAGCCTTTCGGAAGCCTGCCTCGGATGCGGCACCTGCACCTTCGTCTGCCCGACCTGCCAGTGCTATGATATCCGTGACTATGATACCGGCCATGGTATCCAGCGGTTCCGCTGCTGGGATTCCTGCATGTATTCTGACTTCACCCTGATGGCGCACGGCAACTCCCGTCTCACCCAGAAGGAACGTTTCCGTCAGCGCTTCATGCACAAGCTGGTTTACTTCCCGGCCAACAATAACGGCGAATACGGTTGTGTCGGCTGCGGCCGCTGCCTCTCCAAGTGCCCGATCTCGATGAACATCGTCAAGGTCGCAAAATCGCTGGAAGGAGATCTGTGATATGAATACTGAGGCTTTAATCCCAAAAGTCGGCGTGGTTACCAAGATCACTCAGGAAACCCCCGATGTTAAGACCTTCCAGGTCGTCGGACTGGACGGCAAGAAGGTGTTTGAACATAAACCCGGTCAGTGCGCTATGCTTTCGGTTCCCGGCGTCGGTGAAGGTATGTTCTCCATCACCTCTTCCCCTACCAATACCGAATATATGGAGTTCTCGATCAAAAAGTGCGGCTGCGTCACCAGCTGGCTGCACGCGATGGAACCCGGTCAGCAGATTACCATCCGTGGACCGTACGGCAACGGCTTCCCGGTCGATACCGAATTTAAAGGCAAAGACCTTCTGGTCATTGCAGGCGGTATCGGACTTGCTCCTGTGCGCTCGGTTATCAACTACTGCCGTGACAAACACGAAGATTACGGCAGCATCCAGGTAATTTATGGTTCCCGTTCCAAGGATGATCTGGTCAAATACCAGGAGATTATCGAAGAATGGGAAAATGACCCCAATATGATCGTCAACCTGACCATTGACCGTGAACAGGAAGGCTGGGACGGTCATGTCGGTTTCGTCCCCAACTATGTCAAAGAGCTGAACCCCGACCTTTCCAAAACGGTCATCATGTGCGGTCCGCCCGTCATGATCAAGTTCACGCTCGCCGGACTGAAAGAGCTCGGCTTTAAGGAAACACAGGTTTATACCACTTTTGAGCTGCGGATGAAGTGCGGTATCGGCAAATGCGGCCGCTGCAACATCGGCAACAAGTACGTCTGCAAGGACGGCCCTGTTTTCCGCTTTGACCAGATGGACGAACTTCCCAACGAGTATTAAGCAAGGAGCGTGTTGAAAATGGAAGATATGGTTCATGTTTATCTGATGGGCAAAATGTATGAAGTGCCCTCCAACCTGACCA
>CALWWT010000260.1 GCA_944385325.1 uncultured Clostridia bacterium
GCAAGCCTTCCGGCAGCTTCTCTCCCGGCACGCTGCTCGGGGTCAACCGGAACTACGCCGCCGCCGATTTCCGAAGCGATGACCACCTGTTTTTCTGCCAGCTGGTCGGCAAGTTTTTTCAGGTCGGTGCAGCCGGATACCATCTGTTCGACATCCCAGACCGCGTTTTGTATGAGCATGGCATCATCCCAATGCATAATAGATTTTGCGGCACTTTTTTTCCCGGAAAAAAGCGGACCTGTTATAAAAATCATACCATTCCCTCCAACATCTGCACCGCCGTAAGCGCTGCCAGCATCCCAAGCTCCGTGCGCTGCAAAAACCATCCGGCGAGGTCTCCGGTAATGCCGCCAAACTGTTTTTTGGCAACCTGGTAATACTGCCACAGAATCACACCGGCAGTCACCACCATTACGCCGCCTGCGATTTTCCCAACTAAAGCCATGGCAGCCATAAGTATAATCGAAGCAGCCGCCAGAATCAGCCGCACCCGTTTTTTATCGGCAGCCTCGGCGAAAGTATGGGCAAGACCGGTGTTTTTCGCCATCGGGAACGCCGCAACCGCAAATCCGGACAGGCAGCGTTCCAGCATAAATCCAAGTCCCATGCACCATATCGTCCGTGTGTTCCATTCCGCCGAGCCGCACAGCGCAAAATACGCGATAAACCATCCGCACAGCCGGATGACCGCAAACGCACCGCAATGGGAATCCTGCAAAATCTCGCGTTTCCGTTCAGGCGGCGCAAAGCTCGCGAGCGCGTCGCTGGTATCGGCGTACCCATCCAGATGGATGCCGCCCGTCACCAGCACCGGAATCAGGCAAAGTCCGGCAGCGCGCAATAGCTGCGGACTGCCGGTCAGGTTCATGACCAGAATCCATATCCAGATACAGACCGCACACACCGCACCAACCAGCGGAAAAGCACAGAGAGAATACCGCATATTTTCCCGGTTCCAAACCGGCTGCGGACAGGGAATCGCAGAAAACATCGCAAACGCAACGGCGATTGTTTCAAAAATAATCATGGCTTTTCTCCTCTCCCTTATGACAGACCGGTATCCCGCAGACAACCTCGTATACCCTGTCTGCTTTTTGGGCAAGCATCCGGTTGACCGCCGCCAGTGTTTTCAGATAATGCAGGGTATCGCCCTGGTAGTTACTGCCGCCGCTGAACACCTCGTTGGAAACAATCATCAGGTCTTCGCACTGACGGACAAGATGTTCAATACCACGGCTGATGGCTTCTATTGTATCCGTTCCCGCTCCATCCGGGCTGTAAAGCTCATTTGCAGTGAGATTGCTCATGCATTCCAGCAGGACAACACCCTTTTTAGGAATTGTAATCTTTTCCAGCCCGGTAAAACACTCGATTGTTTCAAACTGTTTTTCGGCGCGCATCCTTTTGTGCCGGCGGATTCGCGCCCGGCATTCCTCGTCAAAAGGCTGCATTGTGGCAATATACCAGCGCGGAAGTATCCCGCTTTTCAGGACAAGACTTTCGGCAAATTCACTTTTTCCGGAAGCAGCGCCTCCAATCACCAGCGTAACCATCAGCTGTTCCCAAGCGGCTGGTATGCTTCAATACCGCCCTCGTCAAAGGTATAACTGTCATGATAAACTGCGCACGCCATGTCTAAAAGCGGCATGGCGGCAACGGCACCGGTACCTTCTCCCAGCCGCATCCCGGCGGTAATCAGCGGAAGCTTTCCAAGCGCGTCCAGAATCAATCTGCCAGCCGGTTCCGCCGAAACATGGCTTGCAAGCACTGCCTTCCCCGCATTGGGACAAAGCCTTACCGCGCACAGCGCCGCAACGGTGCTGATAAAGCCGTCTGCCAGAACCGGGACTTTGTGCAGCGCACCGCCGATAAAGATACCGCACATTCCGGCAATATCAAATCCGCCGACCTTGGAAAGAATATCCAGCGGGTCAGACGGGTCAGGATTATTGCATTCAATTGCCCGCTCAATGACTTTTATCTTACGCTGTAAACCTTCATCCGACAGCCCGGCTCCTCTCCCGGTCATTTCGGTCACCTCCCGGGAAAGGAGTACGCTTGCCACTGCGCTGGAAGTCGTGGTATTTCCGATACCCATTTCTCCCGTCGCAAGCAGACGAATACCCTTCTGCTTCTGCTGCTCCACCAGCCGGATACCGGTCAGTATCGCCTCTGCCGCCTGTTCCCGTGTCATCGCAGGACCCTGTGAAATATCGGCGGTACCGTTTCCAATCCGGCAGCTGAGTACACCCTCCACCGGCTCAAAATCCAGTATTCCCATATCCACCGGCACGACCTGACAGCCGGCTACCGCTGCCATCCGGCAGACAGATGTACGTTTGACCGCAATATTCCGCGCGACAACCGCCGTTACGCTGCTGTCACACTGGGTAACGCCCTGCGCAACCACTCCGTTATCGGCGCAGAGCACCAGCACCGACCGCGGAAACACTTTTACCTCTTCATTCCCTGTCAATGCCGCTATCTGCTCGACCGCCTTTTCCAGAAGCCCCAGGCTTCCAAGCGGTTTGGCACAGGCGTTCCATTTTGCGGACGCCCGGTTTCCTGCCTCTGCATCCGGCGGCGTAATGGTTTGCAGCAGTGCAGCCAGCTGCCCTTCAAAATTCTGTTTCATAATCAATCCTTCTTTTATTTAAGCCCAGTTCTGATTATACCAGATTCCGTATTCGATTACATCAGTTCATCCAGATTTTTCTGATATTCTGCCGCTGCCTGCACAAAGCGCTCCGCAAGCACCGGGTTTCCCCAAAAATACAGGTGCGGAAACGCCGCATACAGCGACCCACCAGCAAATCCGCACTGCCAGCTTCTTTCAGAAACCGGCTTGCAGGCGGTAAAATCCTCACCGTTTCCGGTCGAATCCCAGTAGTGGAACTCATGCACCGGCACCGTTTCTTCCTTTAAAAAGAGCAGGCTGTCCTCTTTGGCAGTCAGCCCGGCGTATCCAAAGCGCACCAGTTTTTCTCTGCGCTGACCTTTGCCCGGCAGTACGCCTGCCATCGGATAAACAGCGCCGTTTGTATCCTCAAGGCTTTGCCCGAGATACAAAAACCCGCCGCATTCCGCAACCGTCGGCATCCCGCTGATGACAGCCTCTCTGATTGCCCGGCGCATCTTGTTATTTTCCGAAAGCGCGCGGGCATACAGTTCGGGATATCCGCCCGGCAGATATATCCCGCCGATTTCTTCCGGCAGCTTTTCATCTTCCAGCGGACTGAAAGGAACCAGCTGTGCACCTGCATCCCGCAGCGCGTCCAGCGTTTCCGAATAAACAAAACAGAATGCCTTATCTTCCGCAACCGCAATCCGCGTTTTGACCGGAAAACGTCCGGGCAGCTGCACATTGACCGGCTGACGCTCCGCAGCGGAAAACAGGCTCAGCAGCCGAGGCAGATCGACAGTCTGTTCTATCTTATCTGCCAAACGTTCAATCCGCTCGGTCAGACTGTCAATCTCACCGGCGGTATATAGTCCCAGATGCCTGCTTTCAAAATGAGCCTCTTCCATATGCGGAAGATAGCCCAGTACCGGCAGACCGGTTTCCTTTTCCAGCATTGGCGCAAGGCTTGCATACAGCATCGGTGAACAGTCGTTGAGCAGTATACCGCTGATATGGCTGTTCTCTCTGAAACTGCACATTCCCTTTATCAGCGCGGCAATTGTGAGACTCGCACCTTTAGGACGTATCACCAGCAGCACCGGCAATCCCAGCGTATCCGCCACATTCCATCCGCTTGCTCTATCGGTGCTGCCGCCGACACCGTCATAAAACCCCATCACGCCTTCCGTCACAGCCGCGCCATGCC
Organism: uncultured Clostridia bacterium; assembly: GCA_944385325.1. Classification (GTDB taxonomy): domain Bacteria; phylum Bacillota; class Clostridia; order Oscillospirales; family Ruminococcaceae; genus Faecivivens. The sequence goes on from CALWWT010000260.1 coordinate 3,828, forward strand.
CGGCGCTGTACCGTGTAAAAAGTTCCCGCAGCCGTTTTTCACCGCACAAAAACAGATCGAGGTTATGGCTTTCCACCCCAAGCACCGAGCGGTGAAACATCGGGTCGATATAATCCGGTCCGCATTTGAATGCACAGGGATTCATCCCATGCCTTGCCAGCAGCGCCAGCATCCCACATGTCACAGCGGTTTTGCCGCTGCCGGAAGCAGCCGCCGCAATCATAAACTCAATCATCACAATTCCCCGTAATCAGAAATACCGGATTGTTCGCCACCATCAGATGCAGCGAACCTGCAGCTTTTCCGCGGCTGATACTGAGCTGGACAATGTCCGGTTCGATTCCATGCCCTTTCAGCGCCTGCACAGCCTGATAGACCGTCTCGATACAGATCGCCGAAATGCAGATTCTGGCTTTCGGATTGCGCTCTAAAACCAGGTCAACCAGCTGCTGCATACTGCCCTTACTGCCGCCGATGAATACGCCATCCGGCGTTTCCAGTTCTTTGAGCGCTTCGGGTGCACGCCCATCGATCAGCCGCAGGTTCCATGCGCCCAACTTCTGACGGTTTGCGCGAATCAGCTTACAAGCTGCCGGATTGCATTCGACCGCATAACTGTGTCCTCGACTGGCGGCAAGCGAGAGTTCGACACTGACGCTGCCGGTACCCGCGCCGATATCCCACAGGATATCGGTTTCTTTTGGCGCAAGCTTTGCAAGCACTGCCGCTCTGACCTCCTGTTTGGTCATCGGCACATCGCCGCGCACAAACCATGAATCGGGAAATCCGGGCGTTCTCCGCTTCACGCCCGGTGCCGGGTCAGCCAGCAGCACACTCAGCGGTGAAAAAGTCTCGTGGATAAATTCTTCGGCAGTTCCCTTGCGGATGCGCTGTCCGGGATAAGAAAGGTCTTCCCCAACCGTCACCGGAAGTTCTCCCAGACCGGCATCTGTCAGCTGCCGGCAGAGCACTTCCGGACGAAGGCTGCCGCCGGTCAGAAAGAAGACAGGCTTTCCCTGCATGACCGCTCCGACAGGGTCACAATCCACTCCGTGCGCCGAAACAAGCATCCAGTCCTGCCAAGGCTTGCCAATCGCCGCAGAAAGCAGCTGCACGCTGGAAATGCCGGGCAGAACCTCATATGCAATTTCCTTCGCTTGCAGCATCGGGATCAGCAGCCGTGCGCCCGAATAAAACCCGGTATCGCCGCTGTACAGTACAACACAGTTTTCTGCCTCGGATGTACGCAGCAGACGCATGATTTCATCCGGTCTTGTTGCCGCTATCCGGTTTTGAGTACAGCTTTCCGGCAGGTTTTCCAGCAGCCGCCGCGCACCGATGATACATCCGGCGTTTTGCAAAGCCTTCCGGCAGTCTTCGGTAATGGTATGGAAATCTGCACCGCCAGCCGCTAAAATCACCTGCATTCCATCATCCTCCTGCAAATACCGATTATTTCTTCAAAGCTTTCGCCCGTCTCTTTAGGTCTGCGGATAACCAACAGACCCACATGGCAGTCTGTTGCTGCACCGGCTTTTTCTTCAAATCCGCCTGCTTCACCGCCGTCTTTGGTCACCAGCCAGCGGATGGAAAACTGGTGGATCAGCGCGCAATTGAGCTCATAACCGAACGGTCCCTGCATGGCAATGATATTTTCCCTTGGAATCTGCAAATCCTCACACGCCGCAATACTCTCAGCTACCGGCAATACGCGCGGATACAGCCGTCCGCGTTCAATATCCTTAAAAGCAGCAAGTTCCTTTGCACCGGTCGTCAGCAGGATATTTCCCTGTGTATTTTTAAGGAAAGCGGCGGCTTGCTGTGCGGAATCGACCGTCACACATCCGTCCGGAAGCGGGCTTTCCCGCCGCAGCAGCCGATGACAGGGAACATCTGTCAAATCTGCCGCAGTCCGGATATTTTTACTGACCTCTTTGGCATAGGGATGGGTCGCATCGATGCACAAATCGGCTTCCTTTAATGCCTCTGCCATCTGCCCGGCATCCATTCTTCCGGTCAGCACCTCGGTGCCGGGAACCTGCTGCTGAATCGACCGCCCATATTCAGTGGCAACACAGACAACCGTTTGGATTCCCATTGCGGCTGTCTGTGCGGAAAGCTGGCGTCCTTCGGTCGTTCCGCTGAAAATTACCACCCGCATTTTTTCTCATAACCTCTGGGTGTAACCATCTTCCCGGAAATTTCCTGTGTCGTGGACGAGCCGATGAAAACGGTTGTGAACATATCCAGCTTTTCCTCCCGCAGCTGTCCAAGAGAAAGTACCTTACTTTCTTCTCCGTCACGTCCGATATTGCGCACCCATCCGCAGACGGTATCCGGCGATTTTCCTTCCTTCATCAGGATATCACACGCTTTTGCAAGGTAATCGGCTCTTTTCCGTGAACTCGGATTATACAGGCAGAGACAGAAATCTCCCATGGCAGCACATCTCAGCCGTTTTTCGATCATCTCCCACGGTGTGAGCAAGTCCGACAGCGAAACGACACAAAAATCATGCCCGAGCGGTGCACCCAGTACAGCGCCGCCGGAAAGTGCCGCTGTCACACCGGGCACCACCTGAATATCCACCTGGTCATACTGCGGTGCAAGCTGCAAGAGAAGCCCAGCCATTCCATATACACTGGCGTCACCGCTGCACACAAAAGCCACATTTTTTCCGCCCTGCACCGTTTCCAGTGCCCAGCGGCAGCGCTCCAGTTCCTGCATCATCGACGAGGTATAGGTTTGCTTGCCTGGAAAAAGCGGCGCCACCAAATCCACATAAACCGTGTATCCGCACAGCACCTCAGCAGCCGAAAGCGCCGCTTTTGCCTGCCCGGTCATAAACTGCGGCTGTCCGGGTCCAATGCCGACGACATAAAGGGTATTCATTTTATCAGTCATCCTTTTTCAAGCTATTTTGCATACAGAAATCCATCCGGTTCCAATCAGGGTAAAACGGTTTGAGCGCTGCCGCCATCGTCACACCTTCACAGGCAAATTTTTTATGGCATAAATCGCCTCCGCTGACGAGCACTGCGCTTCGTTCACAGACGTTATCCACGCCGGTGACCTCGCTGACAAACGCCGAAGCGGTAAATTCACCCGGAACGTTTTGCAGCTGCTCTGCCGTACTGGTGATAAAACTCCAGCCATGCGCGTTACAAAAAGCAATCAGTCCTGCTTCCTCTTTTTTGAGGTCAATGCTGACAACTGCGCAGATTGCCTCCATCCGAAGCCCTGTTTCATCGAGAAAATGGTGCAGCACCTTTTCCAGAACATCCTCTCCGGTTCCCTTGCGGCAGCCGATTCCAAGCACCGCAACTCTCGGTACCAGCGACAATA
>CALWWT010000261.1 GCA_944385325.1 uncultured Clostridia bacterium
AGGGCACGTCGTCAAAACGTGCCCCTGAAAAAGTATCAAAAGGGGTTTACTCTGCCATCAGTTTGCAGATCGCGTTGGAGAATGCAACCGGGTCTTCAATCGGCAGCCCTTCAATCAGCAGTGCCTGATCGTACAATAGACCGGCATATTCCTTTACCTGCTCCGGATTCTCACCGAACAGCTTTTGCAGACGGGCAAAAATCGGATGTGCAGGGTTGATTTCCAGCACTCTCTGTGCCTGTGCTTTCTGACCTTCCGGCATCGCGCCAGGCATGGCGTTAAGCACTTTTTCCATCTCGAGCGACAATCCGCCGTCGGCAGACAGGCAGACAGGATGGGATTTCAGACGTTCAGACAAACGGACTGCCGTTACCTTCTCACCCAGTGCGTCTTTCATATACCGAAGCAGTTCAGTATTGTCTTCATTCAGCTTTTTGGATTGGCTGCTTTCCTCTTCTGTTTCAAGACCAAGCTCTTTATCCGAAACGCTCTTGAATTCATGGTCGTCAAACTTCATCATCATCCGAAGTGCAAATTCATCGACATCGTCGGTCAGGTACAGGATTTCATATCCCTTGTCCTTGAGCAGCTCGGTCTGCGGCAGACGGTCGATCCGATCGGTCGTTTCACCGCAGGCGTAGTAGATATACTTCTGTCCCTCTTTCATGCGGGAAACATACTCTTCCAGCGTGACCATCTTCTTTTCAGAAGAGGAGTAGAACAGCAGCAGATCCTGCAAAAGTTCCTTGTGTGTGCCGTAATCGGAATAGATGCCGTATTTCAGTTGGAGACCGAAGTTTTTGAAGAAAGCTTCATACTTCTCACGGTCATTAAGCAGCATAGATTTCAGTTCGCTCTTAATCTTCTTTTCCAGACGGGAAGCGATCAGCTTCAGCTGACGGTCATGCTGGAGCATCTCACGGGAGATATTCAGCGACAGGTCTTCCGAGTCGACCAGACCTTTGACAAAGCTGAAATAGTCAGGCAGCAGATCGGCGCATTTTTCCATAATCAGTACGCCGCTGGCATACAGCTGCAAGCCCTTTTCATAGTTGCGGGAATAAAAATCATACGGCGTCCTTGCCGGGATGAACATCAGCGCGTGATAGGTGGAAGCGCCTTCGGTGCTGGTGTAGATAACACGGGCAGGCGGCGTATAATCAAAGAACTTGTCCTGATAGAAATGGTTATAATCCTCTTCGGTAACCTCGCTCTTGTTCTTTTTCCAGATCGGAACCATGCTGTTGAGGGTACGGTCTTCGGTATAAGTCTCATATTCCGGGTCTTTGCCGTCGGTTCCGGTTCCCTCTTTGAGCCGTTCGCTTTCCACCATCATACGGATCGGATAACGGATATAATCCGAATATTTCTTGACCAGCTGTCCCAGACGGTAGCTTTGCAGGTAATCGCTGAACTTCTCGTCGTCATTGTCCTTCTTCATCGTCAGGATAACGTCGGTACCAAACGAATCCTTGCTGGTCTCCTCCAGCGTATAGCCGTCGGCACCGTCCGACTCCCAACACCACGCCTGTTCACTGCCATAGGGCTTGGAAACGACCTTTACATGGTCGGCAACCATGAATGCCGAATAAAAACCAACGCCGAACTGACCAATAATATCAATATCCTCTTTTGCTTCATTCTCCTGCTTGAAAGCAAGCGAACCGCTCTTTGCAATCGTACCGAGGTTATTCTCCAGTTCCTCAGCGGTCATGCCGCAGCCATTATCAGAAACAGTCAGCGTGCCGGTTTCCTTATTAGCAGTCAGGCGGATGTAAAAGTCTTCCCTGGACATGCCGCCGTTTTCAGTCAGGGAACGATAATACATCTTGTCCAGCGCATCGCTTGCGTTGGAAATCAGTTCCCGGAGAAATATTTCGTGATGGGTATAAATTGAATTGATCATCAAATCCAGCAGGCGTTTGGATTCCGCCTTAAATTCTTTTTTGGCCATCGAAGATGCTCCCTTTCCATATATCGTCCGGCTGGGCAAAACCATGCCATTGTTCATGTATATTAGCACTCGATATTTTTGAGTGCTAATATAATATACCGCATTTTTCCGCAAAAATCAAGCCCTTATCAAAAAAATTTACAGCTTGTCAAAAAACGGTCGGCTTACAGGCGCTATAATAGAAATAAATATCGAAGTAAGGAGACAGATTTGACATGAGCCTTCCCAACGATCCCTTTATCCTGCTGAGTGTTATCAACACCCGTCTGCGAGATTTCTATTCCAGCCTGGAAGAATGCTGCAAGGCAGAGAGCACCGATCCTGCTGCAATCCGCGAAAAACTAGCAGCTGTCGGCTACATTTATTCTTCCGACAAAAATCAGTTTATCCATCAATAACAAAAAAAGGCTTTGCCTGCTTTTTACAGCAGACAAGGCCTTTTTTACAGCTTATATTATTTTGCCTGTCCGGCACGCGCCTTTTCAAGAAGACGGTTGATTCTCTCGACCGGGTCAAGCAGCGGGCTGATCGACTGGTCATGGTTGAGGTAATCAATGATATAGGCGATGTATTTCGACATATCAACCTGACAGTACCATTCACGCTTAAGCAGTTCGGGGCTGCGGTAGATCAGGTTGGTCGTAAATACCTTGGAAATGCTGCCGTTTTGATAAGCGGCGTCGAATTTCTCAAGACCTTCACAGAACAGACCGAAAGTGGTGCAGATGAAGATACGGTTTGCACCGCGTGCCTTCAGCTGGGAAGCAATATCCAGAACCGACTCACCCGAGGAAATCATGTCGTCCACGATGATCAGGTCTTTGCCCTCGACGCTGTCGCCCAGAAATTCATGTGCGACGATCGGGTTCTTGCCATTGACGATAACCGAGTAGTCGCGCTTCTTATAGAACATACCCAGGTCAACACCCAGTACCGACGAGAAGTACATGCAGCGGGACATACCGCCCTCGTCAGGAGAAATAATCATCAGGTGCTCCTTGTCCAGCTTAAGATCGGGAATGTTGCGAACCATTGCCTTCAAAAACTGATAGGTCGGCTTGATGTCTTCAAATCCGCTCAGGGGGATTGCGTTCTGTACCCGGGCATCATGTGCGTCGAAAGTAATAATATTCTCAACGCCCATCGCAACCAGTTCCTTGAGCATCAGCGCGCAGTCAAGCGACTCACGGCTGGAGCGGCGGTGCTGGCGTCCTTCGTACAGCATCGGCATGATTACGTTGATTCTTCTGGCCTTGCCGTTTGCTGCGGCAATCATTCTCTTGAGGTCAGCAAAATGGTCATCCGGACTCATCGGGACTGTCATACCGTACATCTTGTAGGTAACACCATAGTTGAAGCAGTCAACAATGATAAACAGGTCATGTCCTCTGACCGTTTCCTTCAGGGAGCCTTTCGCTTCACCGTCTCCGAACCGCGGGCAGGAAGCATTGAGCAGGTAGCTGTCACGGCAATATCCGATAAAATCGCCGTCCTTCATCAGTTCGCCATGTCTTTGACCACGCCACTCCGAAAGGTAAGCATCAACTTTGGTGGTCATCTCTTCGCAGCCTTTCATTCCAATGATGCTCAGGGAACCGACCGGAATCGAAACCTCGTGAATAGAATCCATATGAGCAATTTCCTCCTAAAGTTTTTATGGGACGTGTTTACATATATATTATATCTGAATTACGCACTATTTGCAAACACCTCAGCGTAAAATAATCAGAAGGATTTTCGCGACTCTTTGGCTATTCTGTTGTTTTTTGACTGAAAACAACAGAATAGTTCCAAAACAAACCGCCGCCGCCCATTTAGTGTCCGCTGATCAAGGACATATTTGCGCTTATGCAGAACAAAAAAACGGGCATTTCTGCCCACCTCAGGCTGTCGAAAAAGTCAACCGCCGGTCTTCTATGTCCGCCGTTGCCGCCTGCCGCGCCAACGGCTACGTTTTTTAGGAGAGTTGCGCGCGGAGCGCGCCCAGGGGCTGCGCCCCTGGACCTGCTTTAAAAAACTTACAGTGTACTTGTAAACTGTAAGTTTTCTGAATAAGCCGCTTATAACCTGGACTTTTTCGACACTCTAAGCAGGCATTTTTCTGCCTGCCGTTTTGTTTTTCAGGCGACCGTCACTCCAGCTGACGGTAAAGCATCACCATCATATTCCAGGTCTGGCGGTCAACGACACCGGTTGGCTGAAGTCCGCTTTTTTGCTGAATGACCCTGACCGCTTCAACGGTTGTCGGATCAAAAGTGTAGCTCAGCTGCGGTTTAGGGATATTGCCATATGCTGCGGCAAGCTGAATCAATATTCCCTGTACCAGTCCGGCAATCAAACCGCTTGCACCCGGCTGGAGGGAAAAACTGTCGTTAGGAAAAACCGGCAGCGGCTGGATCTTCCCCTTTTCAATCAGCTCGGTCAGCCGTTCCTGAATCAGTTCCCACAGCATCTGATCTACCTCTCCGGTCTGCGGCAGACCCTCCATCTTCTGGAAAGTACGAACCGCTTCGGCAGTCTCCGGTCCGAAAATACCGTCTGGATAGACTATCCCCGGGAGTCCGCGGTCAGAGAGAATCTGTGCGAGTGCATCCTGAAGTTCATATATTGCAAGGCGCTGTTCCATTTTTCAGTTCCCCTCTCTGAGCACATTGCCCGGGTACTGTCCGGGTACCCTGTTAAGACCGGTAAGGACATCGGTATACAGCGATGTGATCGCGTCCCAGGTCTGTTTTCCGACGATCCCGTCTGGCGGCAGATTGAACAGATCCTGGAAAAGCCGTACAGCGTTGCGGGTATCGTCTCCGAAATAACCGGTGACCGGAAGACGCGGAATTTCCCATACCGTGCCGATCGTATTCAGATACTGCTGGAGCAGCTGTACCCGCTCTCCGCGGCTTCCCACGCGCAGAACCACACCATTCCATGCAACCGGCAGATCCTGCTGGGAAAGCAGCAGTTCGCTTCTGACGATGTCCTGATAGACCTGATATAGTTTGTTCCAGGTTGCCTTGCCTACAACTCCGTCAGGGTTCAATCCGAACCGGTTCTGGAATGCAATAACCGCTTCTTTTGTACCCTCCCCAAAAATTCCATCGACCGCGACATCCGGTATGGTATCATAAAAAGCACCTACCAGATCCAGCCGGTGCTGCAGCACTGCAATCGGGCTTCCGCGCATCCCTATCTGCAATGCCGATGGGAACTGCGCGCTCTGGTTGGCAAAGGAAAAGCCTTCGCTTTGCAGTTCCGCCAGCTTTTTGACCGCAACGTATATCCGTTCCAGCTGATACCAAGTCGCCTGCCCGACGATTCCGTCCTGGGTAAGCCCAAATATCTTTTGGAACGCTTTAACGGCTGCTGTTGTCGCCGGACCGTAAATCCCGTCGACAGTTACTTTCGGAATTGCCGGGTAGTTTTTGGATACCCGGTTGAGCCGGGACTGCAAAATCCGTACATCCCCGATATCTGCGCCGGGTCCGAGCGGGTATCCGGGATAGGACGGCGTAACTGACCCAACCGGCGCGTTGAAGACGATCTCTATATCCTTGCCGTAATAATATTGCAAAATCTCAAACGGTGTCAGTCCCTGGTTGGCAAGCGTTACCGTGCCCCACTGGGACAATCCGTCACAGGTAACTGTCGTCCCATTGCAGAACTGGGTAAACAATGGTTCAATGTTTCCCTGCCGCCGTACATAATCGTTGAACAACTCGTCAACAAGGTCGGAAATATTGGAAAAAATCTCCCGCCCATGGATATATGCCTGATCGTACTGGGTAGAGTTGGTGATATCGAAATTGTATCCGCGGCTGCGGTACCATTCGGTATAAATCCGGTTGAGGGCAAAGGTTACCTGCGCGTATATGTTGGCGCGCAGTGCGTTCTCCGGCCAGGTCGGATAGATTTCACTGCTGGCAACATTTTTGATGTAGTCGATAAAGGGTACCGTTACATTTGGCGCGTACTCGTTCGGTTTGCCAAGGTGAACGGTGATCTTTTCGGGGATAATCGGAATCTCGGTCAACCTACATCACCTTCTTCCCCAAATGCGTCCCGTGGTGAAAGCTGGCTGAGGGCGCTGCTCTGTTCATCGACCACCATATCGTCCCTGTTTTCGGATACCGGTACCAGATCGGCACGCTGAACCGACTGTATCCCGTCAAATACCGGGATATTGGTATACCGTGCGTGAGTAAAACCATCTGCACGGACAGAAACATCATAGCGTGCAAATGGTGTCGGATTATCCGGTGACTGGGACATTGATGCCGACGGTGCAGGCAGCGCAAATGGAGACGTCCTTCCGCTCTGGTCGGTTGTGCCGGCTGCCTGGAGAGTCCGCTTTCCACTGATCATCCGGGTAATGACAACCTCGGCACCCGGTACCGGCAGTGCTTCATCTGCGGTTGCCGCCCAGATGGTCATATACCCCTGACCGGTATCTCCCGGTTCACGGTCGGGGCTAACTCCGTCCGGAACCGTTTCAAGATTTTGATCATCCGGTTTAACGGCTGATACCGGCTCTTCGGCAGAAAATACCGGCTGTCGCTTTGTCACGGTCACTTCAGGTGTTTCTGCCGGCTGCTGGTCAGGCTTCGGTTCAGGCTGCACTGTTCCCTCTGCCGGACGGGATTCGGATAACGAAGCCGGCTGCGGTGCGGTTTGGTGCATCTCCTGCATCTGCTTGAGAAAACGCGCTTTCATCTCTTCAAAACTCTCTGTCATATCCATCCCCCTGCTGGCATTTGATACCTCATTCATATGCCGGACAATGCTCAGAAAGACGGAAAATGTAAAAAATGTGACTAATGATACAAAAATAGCAATAATCATTTGACTTTTCCGGTGGAATCAGATATAATATTCTTGACATTAAGGCTCTGATTGAGCCAGGAAAGGGATATGCAATATGAAACTGAAAGTCGGTGTTCAGCTGTTCTCTGTTATGAGCGAGCTGACGGAAGATTACCTCAAGACAATGGAGAATGTCGCCAAGGCTGGCTACAAGTACGTCGAATATGTCGGTGCACGCGCAAACGCTGAGGGCAAAACCTATTCTCCCGAAGAAATCGGCAACAAGCTGGTTGAACTTGGACTGACCGCTGTCGGCAGCCATGTCTATTTCGACCCTTACACCGCTACCCATGAGGATATGGTCAAAATCGTTGAGGACAACGTCAAGATGCATTCTGAGGCAATCGTCCTGCCAATGACGGTTATGACCACTATGGAGGAAGTCAAAACCGTTGCCGCCGCCTGCAACGAAATGGCTGCTCTCGCAAAAGAACATGGTATGGCATTCCTCTACCATAATCATTGCCAGGAATTTTATATGATCGAAGGCAAAACCGCTTATGAGTGGCTGGTGGAACTGACCGATCCGGAACTCGTTTCCTTTGAAGTTGATACCTTCTGGGCAACCCGCGGCGGACAGAAGCCGGTTGAACTGATTGAAAAACTGGGCTCCAGAGCAAAACTCATCCATCAGAAAGATATGGGCAAGACTGCTGACCCGATCAACCTGGTTGAAGGCGTTACCGATATGACCAAGGAAAACTATCGTGACAAGATCTTCAGCCGTACCAATCCCACCGATATCTGTGTTGTCGGTACCGGTATCATGGACATCCCCGCGATTGTTGAAAAAGTAACCGAGATGGATTACGCTCCGTACATCATTGTCGAGCTGGACTGTTGCTCTCGTGGCACCGAAGAAGAGTACACCACTCCTCTGTCTCCCCTTGCCAGCATCAAGGCAAGCCGGGAATATCTTGAAAAAGTTATCGGCTAAGCCTTTTTGGCTGTCGTAAACGCTGAAAAGGCGCGCTGCATCAAATTCTTGCAGCGCGCCTTTTTTAAAGCTATTTGGTTAAACATGATATCAGATGTGCAGAATCATGCTGGCAAATCCAAAGTAGACCAGCAGAGAAATTGCATCGACAATTGTCGTGATAAACGGACTTGCCATGACTGCCGGGTCAAATCCCAGCTTCTTGGCAAGCAGCGGCAATGTACAGCCGACAATCTTTGCACTGCATACCGTGATAATCAGTGTCATGCAGATGGTAAGTGCAACCATCATTTGCAGGCGGTCAATCAGCATCAGTTTGGCGAAATTGCAGACCGCCAGCGTAACGCTGCACAGTACCGCGACCCGGATTTCTTTCCAGATAACCCGGAAAATGTCTCTGAACTGTACCTCGCCCAGCGACAGACCGCGGATAACAGTTGTGGATGCCTGTGAGCCGCAGTTTCCTCCGGTGTCCATCAGCATCGGGATATAGGCGGTCAGTACAATGTACTTGGACAGCTTGTCTTCAAAAGAGGTTATGATATTTCCGGTAAAGGTCGCCGAAATCATCAGCAGCAAAAGCCACGGAATACGGCGTTTCCACAGGTCAAAGATCGATGTTTTCAGATACGGTTTGTCACCAGGCAGGATTGCTGCCATCTTTTCGATATCCTCGGTGTTCTCTTCCTGGATGACGTCCACCGCGTCGTCGATCGTGATAATACCAACCAGGCGCTTTTCCGAGTCAACAACCGGAAGGGTCAGAATATCGTATTTCTGGAACAACTGAGCAATCGTTTCCTGGTCATCGCCTGTCTGGACAGACAGCGGGTCTTCGTCCATCAGGTCTTCGACCTTTGCTTCGTAGGGGTGCAGCAGCAGGTCACGGACGGTGATCACACCTTCCAGCACCCGGCGTTCATCGGTTACATAACAGGTATAGATCGTCTCCATATCGGTTCCGACACGGCGGATCAGGTCGAACGCGTCTTTGACCGTCATCGATCGTTTGAGGTCGATCATCTCGGTGGTCATGATGCTGCCGGCAGTGTCTTCCTCATACCGGCAAAGACGGTTGATTTCACTGCGGGTATCGGGATGGCTCAGCTGGAGAATACGTTTGACGACGCTTGCCGGAAGTTCTTCCAGCATATCGACCGTATCGTCCATATACATTTCGTCCAAAACCCGGCTCAGTTCCGCGTCAGACAGCAATGTGATCAGCCGGTGCTGGTTGTCAGAATCCAGGTATGCAAAAACATCCGCCGCGAGACTCTTGGGCAGCAGCCGGAAAGTCCGGCACCCTTGTGTGGAGTCCATTTCATCCAGCATCTGAGCAATATCTGCCGGATGTTCATCTTCCAGCAGCATACGGGCTTCGGAAAAATGTTTCTGTTCAATCAGCTGCAAAATCTGCTCTTTTTTTTCCATAAAAAAACCTTCCTTCCGGGCACGCCGAAAAGAAGGAACAAGACGTTAGCTGTTTGTCCTTTTGGCGTGCCGCATTATTCTGTTTTTATCGTGACACGATCGACCAGGTAACGCGTCCACACTCTCACTTCCTTAAAGGACAAATTTATTTTTGGAATATTCAATTCCAGGAGATATTATACTCTGTTATTGCCCGATTTGCAATCGTTTTTTTGCAATATCGTCCGATTTCAAACATTTTCTATTGTTTTTACAATATTTCTCGTCCTGGCAGCAAAATTGTTACAAAATCTGATGATTTTATGCAAGTATCTTGTAACTGGCATGTAAATCGGCTATCATATAAGCAAGATAAATTCCTCACCTCACGATTTCATTTTGCAGAAAGGAAGATTTACCATGAGTTTACCCAACAATTTCTACTGGGGCGGTTCTGCATCTTCTTTCCAGGCGGAAGGCGCCTGGGATGAGGGCGGCAAGGGTTTGTCGATTTACGACGTGCGCCCGACTGATCCCCGTTTCTCCGACTGGAAGGTCGGCATCGATTTTTACCACCGCTATAAAGAAGATATCGGCTGGCTGAAGAAGATGGGCTGCAACTTCTATCGTTTCTCTATCGCCTGGGCACGCGTTATCCCCAACGGCGACGATGAGCCAAATGAGGAAGGATTACAGTTTTACGACAATGTCATTAACGAGCTGATCGCCAACGGCATTACGCCGATGATCTGCATGTACCACTTTGATACCCCCAACCATCTGGAAAAAGAATATAACGGCTTTGCCAGCCGGTATGTTGTTGACTGCTTTGAACGGTATGCTCGCCTGATCATGACCCGATACGGCGATCGTGTCAAACACTGGATGACCTTCAATGAACAGAACCTTCATGCAATGGATCTGATCTACTCTAATGCTGAACGCGTTCCAGAAGGTATGGACCCGGTTAAATTCCTCTATCAGGTCAACCATAATGTTTTCATTGCGCACTGCAAGGCTGTCAAGGTTCTGCGTGAAGTTGCTCCTGACGCACAGATCTGCGGCATGGTCACTGCAAGCCCTGCTTATCCTGCTACCTGCTCGCCGGATGATGTCAACTTTGCACAGCGCTGCAATGATTACCTCTACCTGTTCCATGCTTCGGTCTTCGCAACTGGCAGATACCCTGCCTACATGGTCAAATACCTGACCAAGCACGGCTGGATGCCTGAATTTGAAGAGGGCGACGATGAGATTCTCTCCAATACCGTTGACTACCTCGCTTTCAGCTACTATCAGAGCTCGACCGTTAAGGCTCAGGACTTCGACCAGCCGCTGAAAGCTGCTGCTGTTGCCGGCATGGGCGGTATCAAGAACCCCTACATCGAATGCAATGAATGGGGCTGGGCTAAAGACGCTGTCGGTTTGCGCACCCTGATGCATGACATGTATTACCGTTTCGGCAAACCGATCTTTATCCTCGAAAACGGCGTCGGATGCCGTGAAGAACTGCCGGAAGATGGCAGTCTGATTCAGGATGATGAACGTATCGAATACCATAAGAACCATATCATCCAGATGAAGAAATCCATTGAAGATGACGGCGTAAACTGCATGGGCTACATCACCTGGGGTCCGATCGATATCCTCTCCAGCCACTGTGAAATGGCGAAACGTTATGGCTTCGTCTTTGTCAACCGTACCGAAAAAGACCTCCGCGATCTGCGCAGAGTTCCCAAGAAGAGCTTCTACTGGGTACAGAAGGTATTCGGCTCCAACGGCGAAGAACTGGATGGTTAATTCAGCTGTTCCCTGCAAATCGTACATTATATCACATCGGATTGACAACAAAAAGCCTTTCACTGAGATATACAAAAAGCCACAGGCGAATTTACGTCTGTGGCTTTAGAGTGTCGAAAAAGTAATTTGGAGGATTTTGAAAATCGCTAAAACTCATCCAAAGTTAACCATAGGACGGAAAGCAGGTCCAGGGGCGCAGCCCCTGGGCGCGCTCCGCGCGCAATCCCATAAAAAAACGTAGCCATTGCCCATGCGAAGCATGGCAATGGCGCAGGCTGTCGATAAACTATTTTTATTCGGTCACAAACACTTATCAGATAATTTGTGAAACGCTATTTTGAACAAGCAGGTGCAGGGCGGCAGCCCTGCGCGCGCTCCGCGCGCAATCCCATAAAAAACGTAGCCATTGCCCATGCGAAGCATGGCAATGGCGGATGAAGAATATGCACGTTGGATTTTATCGACAGACTGAAGCCACAGGCGTATTACGTCTGTGGCTTTACTGTTATCTGTCAGTTTTTCGCTTTCAGTTTCGGTTTTTCCGGCTGGCGGTATTCCAGAACCGGTGCCGCTCCGCTGTGAACCGTTTCCGGTGTAATCGTAACCTTTGCAATCGTCGGGTCGGACGGAACCTCAAACATCAGCTGGTTGAGGGTATCCTCCATGACGTTGCGCAGACCGCGGGCACCCGTTTTACGCTTGATCGCCTCTTCAGCAACCGCACGCAGGGTGTCATCGCCCATTTGCAGCTCGACGTCATCCAGCTTGAACAGGTGGATATACTGTTTGAGCAGGCTGTTGCGCGGCTCTTTGAGGACACGAACCATCTGATCGACGCTCAGGTCTTCCAGTGTGGTGACGACCGGCAGACGACCGACCAGCTCAGGGATAAGACCGAATTTGACCAGATCGTCCGGAATCAGGTTCTTGAGAGCTTCGCCCTTGGTGATTTCCTTCTTGCTATGGATTTCCGCGCCAAAACCAAGGGTAGAAGAATCGGTTCGCTTTTCGATAATCCGCTCAATCCCCTCAAATGCGCCGCCGCAGATAAAGAGGATGTTGCTGGTATCGACCTGAATCATCTCCTGCTGGGGATGTTTGCGTCCGCCCTGAGGCGGTACGTTGGAGATGGTTCCTTCCAGAATCTTCAAAAGTGCCTGCTGAACGCCTTCACCGCTGACGTCACGGGTGATCGAGGTGTTTTCCGATTTACGGGTGATCTTGTCGATCTCGTCAATATAGATTATGCCGTGTTCGGCAGCTTCTACGTCAAAATCAGCCGCCTGCAGCAGACGAACCAGCACATTCTCAACGTCGTCGCCGACATAACCGGCTTCGGTCAGTGTCGTTGCGTCTGCAATCGCAAACGGGACATTCAGAATCTTTGCCAGCGTCTGTGCCAGCAGGGTTTTACCAACACCGGTCGGACCCAGCAGCAGGACGTTGCTCTTTTGCAGTTCCACATCGTCATCCTCATCGGTGCTTTCATGCAGAATCCGCTTGTAATGGTTATAAACCGCAACCGACAGGGTCACTTTCGCCTTATCCTGGCCAATGACATACTGGTCCAGAACTGCTTTGATCTCGGCAGGTTTGAGCAGCGTGATCTCTCCGTCGTCATCCATCACCGGTTTATAGTGTGCGTCGGCAACCGAAGGAAACAACCCCTCTTCCGACAGCATCTGATAGCAAAGCGCGACACACTCGTCGCAGATATTTGCATTCCCCGCGTGCAGCATCCTGCGGACACTGTGATCCCGTTTTCCGCAAAAGCTGCAGCGAATGGTATTTTCGCCGTAATCAGCCATAAGTGTTTATACCTGACCTTTCCTTCATGATAACTGAGCGGATGATAGCCCGGCTATCAGCGCTTTTCGATCATCTTGTCAACCAGGCCGTATTCGACCGCTTCAGCCGCGGTCATCCAGTTGTCGCGTTCGGTGTCTGCCGCGATCTGTTCAACCGGCTTTCCGGTATTGGCTGCCAGGATCTTGTTCAGTTTTTCTTTGGTCCGCTGGATGTGCGCTGCCTGAATCATAATGTCGGTCGCCTGTCCCTGGGAACCACCAGAGGGCTGGTGGATCATGACTTCCGCGTTGGGCAGGACAAAGCGCTTGCCTTTGGCGCCGCTGGACAGCAAAAATGCGCCCATCGAAGCAGCCATACCAATGCAGATGGTGGAAACATCGCATTTAATGTACTGCATGGTATCGTAAATCGCCATGCCGGCAGTTACGCTTCCGCCAGGGCTGTTGATATACAGCTGGATATCCTTGTCGGGGTCCTGACCTTCCAGGTACAGCAGCTGTGCGACAACCAGGCTTGCAGACGCATCGTTGACCTCTTCACAAAGCATGACAATGCGATCATTCAGCAGCCGGGAAAAGATATCATAAGAACGCTCGCCGCGTCCGGTCTGTTCTACGACCATTGGAACTAAACTCATAATAAACCCTCCTGAATATGGAGCCGCTGGCTTTGTCTGCACCGGCACAGCTCCAAAACTACAAAAAAGGGTGAGGCAGAAGGCCCCACCCCTTATACACTGCGTCTTCTATTCTGACCGATAATCATGAAGAATTTATACCGGAAAATGGAACTTTTCCGTGAATTCTTTCCAGAAGAACTTCCGATTAGAAATCCTGATTACTCGGCAACAGCGGTGCTCTTGATCAGCTCGACAGCCTTCTTCTGGGCAATGTCGTTCTTCAGCTGGTCGCCCATAGCAGCTTTGATCTGCTCGGCAGTGATATTCTGAGACTTGTACTGTTCAACCAGTTTGGCAACCTCAGCTTCAACATCCTCATCAGTTGCAGTGATGCCTTCAGCCTCAACGATCTTCTCAAGTGCCAGTGCAACCTTGACCTGTCTGGTAGCCTGCTCTTTGAAGGAGGCACGCAGAGAATCACGGGTGCTGCCGGTGTACTGCATGTAAACATCCAGGTTCATGCCCTGAGAGGACAGACGGTATTCAAAATCCTGAACCATTTCGTCTGCTCTTGCGTCGAACATCTCTTCGGGGATCTCGCCTTCCATGTTTGCGATAACGCCGTCGATCAGTGCGTTTTCAAAAGCGGTGTTCGCAGCATTTTCCTTGCTGGTGGTCAGCTTGGAACGGATGTCGGCTTTCAGCTCGTCCAGAGTGTCGAACTCGGAAACGTCTTTGACAAACTCGTCATCCAGAGCAGGCAGTTCTTTTGCAGAAATCTCATGCAGTTTGCATTTGAAGACCGCGGCTTTGCCAGCCAGCTCAGAAGCCTGGTAATCCTCAGGGAAAGTAACATTGACATCAAACTCGTCGCCGGTGTTGTGACCAACGATCTGATCTTCAAAACCGGGGATAAACTGACCGGAACCGAGGGTCAGATTGAATCTCTCAGCTTTGCCGCCCTCAAAAGCTTTGTCGTCTACAAAGCCTTCAAAGTCGATGTTGACGATATCGCCATTTGCCGCCGCACGGTCTTCAACAGTGATGGTGCGTGCATTGCGGTTGCGCATTCTCTCAACCTCAGCATCAACCTCTTCATCGGTAACAGGAGCAACGTCCTTGGAAGCCTTGATGCCCTTGTAGTTTTTGACAACAACCTCAGGTTTTACGATGCAGACAGCCTTCATCGTAACGCCCTCTTCCTTGGAAACCGCGGTAACTTCAACCTCGGGTCTGACAACGATTTCCAGACCGGACTCGTCGTAAGCAGCCTGCAGCGCAACAGGAGCGATATCATTTACTGCTTCCTCAAAGAAGACGCCTTCGCCGTACAGCTTTTCAATGGTCTTTCTGGGAGCTTTGCCTTTTCTGAAGCCAGGAATCTGGAACTGTTTTGCTCTCTTTTTGAAAACCTTATCACAGGCAGCAGCAAACTCCTCAGCAGGAACCGAGACGATCAGTTCATATTTGTTGGTTTCAACAGGGTTTTTGGACACTAACATTGGAAACATTCCTTCCTATCGTATTCTCTGCGGATCAGACGCCAAAAAGCTAGTCTTTCCGGCAGACATGATTTACTTAACACGCAAGGTTCATTATACCACAAACTTGTAAAAAAAGCCAGTAGTTTGACACCATTTTTGCAATTGTTACAATTTATACAATTTTCTTCGGGGCAAAGTGGAGATAATCACAGGAAAGCAGCTGGAAATTGATTCCCTCTCGCACACCGTTAATGGCATACCCGGCCGAATGCCCATGGATATGCCCGTAATAAACCTGATTGATCTGATACTGATGCAGAACCTCCAGTATCTCCGGGCAGTCTCCGCTTCCGTAGACCGGCGGATAATGCAGAAAGACAATCGGTGTCCCGCCGAGCTTCTTTCCCTCTTCCAGTGACAACCGCAGCCGCCCGCATTCCCGGTTGAGGACCTTTTTGTCCGTCTGGTCATTCATCCAGCCTCTTGTTCCGCATAGGACCAGATCTTCATAACGGTAAGCATTGTTGAACAGGATTTTCAGCGTCGTGAATCCCTGTTCCTGAAAGAACCGCTCGACTTTGGACTTGGTGGAAAACCAGAGGTCATGGTTGCCCTTGAGCAGGATTTTTTGTCCCGGCATCCGGTCAATCCATCTGAAATCCTCGACCGTTTCCGCCAGGTCCAGCCCCCAGGAAATATCCCCTGCGATGACAATCGTGTCTTCCGGGCGAACCAGCTGCTTCCAGTTTTCCTCCAGCCGCTCAACGTAGTTTTCCCAGCCGCGGAAAACGTCCATCGGCTTGTCTACCCCCAGCGAAAGGTGCAGATCGGAGATGGCAAACAGACTCATGAACGTTCCCTTTCTTATTTCAGCATTTCTTTGACTTTTTCCACCATCTGCTGTTTTTCAACAGAATCAGTAAAGCGGATCTTTTTGGTTTTCAGTTCCATCAGCGAGGCAGGCGGTGTGGTGCCGGAGATCCGGGAGAGCATCTGGGCCTGTTCAAATGGATCAGCAGGAATCTCTTCATCCGAAATCGCAGCCAGAACGGCGTCATTAAATTTATAAGGAGAAGCGGTCGAAGCAATGATGCACTTGGTCGTATCACCCGTCTGGGCAGTATAGTCCTCGTATACCTTGACAGCGACTGCCGTATGGGTATCGCAGAGATAACCATATTCTTCAAAGGTCTTCTTAATGGTTTCAGCGGTTTCTTTATCGTCGCAGAACCCGCCCCAGAAATCAGCCTGCAATTTTTCCTTTACACTGTCCGAAACGGCGTATTTGCCCTCAGAAGACAGTCTGCCGAACCAGTCACGGATAACCGCGTCATCCCTGCCGCACAGCTGGTACAAAAGGCGCTCCAGGTTGGAGGAGATCAGAATGTCCATCGACGGCGAAGTCGTAGTATAAAAATCGCGGTTGCGGTCATAAACGCCGGTACGGATAAAATCGGTCAATACACGGTTGCGGTTGGAAGCGCAGATCAGCTTGCCGATCGGCAGCCCCATCAGTTTTGCATAATATGCCGCCAGAATGTTGCCGAAGTTTCCGGTCGGAACGGTGACGTTGACCGTCTCGCCCATCTCGATCTCACCCTGTTCCACCAGCGTAGTGTAAGCAGCAATATAGTAAACGATCTGCGGAACCAGACGTCCCCAGTTGATCGAGTTTGCAGACGAGAACATCTGACCATTCTTTTCCAGTTCGGCGGCAATCACCGGGTCGGTGAAAATCTTCTTGACACCGCTCTGTGCGTCATCAAAGTTGCCCTTGATCGCGCAGACCGATACGTTTTCGCCCGACTGGGTGGTCATCTGGAGCTTCTGCATATCACTGACGCCGTTTTCCGGATAGAATACCAGCATACGGGTATGCGGTACATCGGCAAAACCTTCCAGCGCTGCTTTTCCGGTATCACCCGAGGTCGCAACCAGAACGACAATCTCCTTGTCGGGAGCCGTCTTGCGGGAAGAGGTCGTGACAAGGTAAGGAAGCAGCTGCAATGCCATATCCTTGAAGGCACATGTAGGACCATGCCACAGCTCCAGCAGGTATGCCGAGTCGCCGACACGGGAGATCTCCGAAATATTGTCGGAATCAAACTTACGGTCGTTATAGGCACTGTCGACACAGTAATCCAGCTCTTCAGATGTAAAGTCGGTCAAAAACCGGGAAAGAACCATCTTCGCTTTTTCATTGTAGCTCATCCCGATCATCTTCTCCAGGTCTTCCCAGCTTAACTCCGGCAATGTCTCGGGCACAAAAAGCCCGCCTTCCTGTGAGATACCCTGTGCGATTGCCTGCGCGGCGGTAACGACACAGCCGCTGTTTCTGGTGCTGTTGTAATTCATCGTCTGCACTCCTTCATTTCCGTTAAAAAGGATATTTTTTAGGATATTTTTCCTGTAAAGCAAGGTAGCTTTACAGGTTTTCCATCATGAAACGCTGGGCATTTTTAAAGGTGATCTTCTCCACTGTCTCTGCGTCGAAGTGCTTGTAGAGGTTGGCATGCCAGTCAGGAATCCGTTCGATCGACGGCAGACAGGATGGCATCGCCGCTCCGTCAAAATCGCTGCCGACTGCGATGCAGTCTTCGCCGCCAAGCGCGATGATATGCCGGATATGCCGTCTGAGTTCCTGAAAACTGGCATCACTTTCGCCGTTGATAAAGACCGGATAGAAGTTGATGCCGATCAGCCCTTTACGGCGGATGATCTCGCTCAGCTGGACGTCATCCAGGTTACGGCGATGGGAACAGATGTCAAAGCAGTTGGAATGGGATGCGATAAACGGACGCTGTGCCACTTCGCACAAATCCCAGAAGCTGTAATTGTTCATATGGGAAACGTCGATAATCATCCGGTGGGCTTCCAGTTCACGAACTGCTTCCTTGCCAAGCTTGGTAAGACCGGCTTCGGTGGCGGTACCGCCGGCAAGATCGGTTTCCCCATTCCAGCAAAGGGAAAACATCCGCACACCCATTTGATACAGTTCATCGATCCGCTCGATCCGACCACCCATTGCCGCGCCGCCTTCGACCGCTAAGATCGCATTGCAGACGCCCGGGCGAACATTTTTAGGATCATACGGGACAATCTGGTCACTTTCTTCAAAAGCTTTGGACAGTTGTTCCGCTTCCAGCAGAAAACGGTGGTATCCCTTGCTTCCATGATATTCATCCGGCACAAAAGCCGCAA
>CALWWT010000262.1 GCA_944385325.1 uncultured Clostridia bacterium
GGGCATCATACCGGTTTTAAAGATGGCGGTATTATCCTTATTGGTAAAGATAATCTGCTGATCCTGATGCTGGGCAAGCTGGGTAAGGTAGATCCTCACCGCATCCAGCATCAGCTTTTCCATCTGGGCGCGGCGCTGGGAACGCATCAGTTTTTCCAGCATGGGAAACTGCTCAACCGTAAACGAAATAAAAATTCGCAGTACCGCGCGCATGTCTTCCGCCCTAAGGCTCTGTTCAACCAGCAGACGGGTCTGCTGCTCAACATACCATTCCAGCACATCCATGATATCCTGAAAATGATAATAAAAAGTCTGACGGGATATATGGCACGCTTCAATCAGGGACTTAACAGTAATTTTGTCAACATCTTCCTGCTGAACCTTATTTTTATACGCCTGTGCGATCACCATTTCATATCAACCGGCATGATCCAATACACCTTCCATATCCGCTGCACTGCAATACACTCATTATAAATATACGATAACTTTCATAATCATTTTATCATATCTGTTTTGCGGACGCAATATCCAAAAATCTGAAAAGCCCTGTGCCATTTTATCAAACCAAATGGTACAGGGCTCAGCCTTTCTACAGATTCCAAAGCGCGTTTTTCAGCATCCGGACAGAGTGGTACCGTTCATCCGCATTCACACGGATACACCGGCGGACAATTCTGCCCAGCCTGCCCGGGCAGATCACCTGTGAAGGATGCTTTCCAGTCATCAGGATATTCAGAAGGATTCCCAATGCATAAATATCCGTACGTTCATCGGTGCGTGTCACCCCAAACTGTTCCGGTGCTGCGTAAGGCGCAGTTCCAAGGCATACGGTATCACAGCTTTCCGGGTCAGCCGCTTTTTTGCATCGTGCGGCAGTGAGGTCAATCAGACGGATTCGCCTGGAACCGGTTTCGACCATCACATTTTCCGGCTTGATATCCCGGTGGATAATCCCGGCATCGTGCAGACAGGCGACCGCATCGCACAAGCTCAGAGCAATCTGACGAACCTGTCCTTTTTTTCCATTCAGCTGCTCCATCTCCTCTGAAAGCAGCCGTCCGTCGATATATTCTTCCAATACAAGAAGCTTCCCATCTGCCTGTGCCGTCTCATAAACCTGCGGCAGATTGGGATGCTTTATTCCCAGCATTCTGGCATAAACTTCCGCCTCTGCCATACATCTGCGCAGAATGATCTTCCGGTGCAGTGTCCGGTGCTGCCAGAGAGAAACCTCACCTGACGGTTTCTGAGACAGAATCTGTTCCAGGGAATATTCTCTGAGCAGGCAGTCTTCTATCCAATCGGCAGAACTTTGTTCCGATATCCCGCTCATTACTGTAACCCCCTGAGCTGCTGCCGTTCCAGCATTTCTTCCAGTTCCAGCAGAGTTTTATGCCGGCTGGCCGCAAACAGAATGACACTGTCCCGTCTATCACGCGGATATAAAACCGGGTATCCGCTATGTTTCAGCAGCCCGGTAATCTGCCCGATATCCAGCGATAACGCAAAACAGATGCGCAGTAAACTGTCTCTGGACGGAATCTTCTGTCCCGCAAAGACCTGATAGACATATACCCGGCTGAGTCCCGAACGGACGGCAATTTCACCTTTGGAGATTCCTGCATCTTCCAGCAGGGTTTCCAGCTGCCGGCTGAGCGGCATATCCACAAACTGGTTTTCGTTATACTGTAAAAAATCCTCCACCCGGCTGGTTTGCAGCAACTCTTCCATCAGATTGGCTGTTGATTTAAGCTGCATTTTTCTCACTCCATCATTCGTTGATCATCTGGCAGGGAATCCAGTTTTCCTGACAGAAATTTTCTGTAACGCTGTTTTTGAGCGTATACACCGTCGGTACTGCAGCAACGTAACTGAAAGCAAAAGAATCAATTGTGGTAATAGTTGAAGGAAGGTAAACCTCTTCCAGCTGCTTTGCTTCTTTGAATACAAAGGTCGGCAGAGTCGAAACACCCTCCGGAACGGTAATGCGGTTCAATTTTCTATTGCACAGGAAAGCATTGGTTTCAATTGCGGTGACATTCTGCGGGATATCGAATTCGGCTGCTTCCCGGTTTGGCGGATAAAACAGCAGCATACTGCCGTCCTTGGTAAACAATACGCCATCCTGTGAAGCAAAAAACGGATTATCCTCGGCAACACTGATCTCTTTCAGTTCCGGACAGTATCCAAACGGACAGTACAGAGCCGATACCCCAGCCGGAAGCAATACCTTTTCCAGATACGGATTCCCTTCACCAGCCCATCCGACAATCATCGTAACACGATCCGGAACAGTAAATTCGGTACCCGTTTTCCCGGCAGGATAGCTGTTGAGAACGGTACCTTCCCGATTATACAATACACCATCCTCAACAATAAAATATGGGTTATCCTCCGAAAGAATATGCTCGGTCAGAGAGGTACACATGCTGAAAGCCTGGGAATCCACCTGTGAAAGGGTCGCAGGCAGTTCAATTTTTTTCAGGCGGGTACAGCCGTAAAATGCGCTTGTCTCAATCGACAAAAGTCCTTCCGGCAGTATGATTTCAGAAACGGTATTGTTATTAAAAAATGCCCGCTGTCCGATTGCTGTAACCCCTTGCGGTATCTCGACGATGGTATCGGTGCCGCTGTACTGCACCAAAACGCCGTCTTCAATCAGAAGCCCCTGCTGATCTGCGCCTTCCAGCTGTTTTACCGAATTGCTGTCAAAAACCTTACCGCCAGTGTTGGTCTGGAAATATTCTCCAACCGACGTTTCCCCATCATCTGCCGATTGATCCCCAATCTCCTCAGCAGAGGATTTCTCTTCCGACAGTTCGGATGAGGAACTATTGGCAGAGATTGACTGCTGCTGCGCTGGTTTTAGTTTCAGCAACAAAATTCCGGACGCAGTACCAACTGCCACTACTGCACACAGCAGCATCAACCAAAGCCGTCCATACCGACGTTTGACGGCAACCGGCTGCACCGTAACCGGTTCGGTCACGCTTTTCATACAGTATAGGCAAAAGTGCGACTGATCGGGAATTTCTTTCCCACAATGAGGACAACGCATATGATTCCTCCTAAAAAATTAAGTTATATGAACAAAATTATATCATATACTCGTAAATATTTCAATAATCATACAGGATTTAGACAATCGATTGTAAACAGGCTGTCGATAAAGTCAATCGCTCGTCCTCTTTTTCCGCCATTGCCGCTTGCCGCGGCAATGGCTGCGTTTTTTATGGGATTGCGCGCTTACGCGCGCCCAGGGGCTGCGCCCCTGGACCTGCTG
>CALWWT010000263.1 GCA_944385325.1 uncultured Clostridia bacterium
AAACTGTCTGGTTCGCAACGCGAACCGTCCGCCCCTGAACCTGCTGTTCTCTAAAAATGGTTTGTCCAATCTTGAGCAGTCGATTTGCCAATCCTAAAAACGTTTTTCGACAAACTCACGGTTCCCAAATCGGGAACCGTCATCTGCAAAGAATGTGACCAGACCTGTAAGCCGAGTTCTGTCGTGTGTGACAATCTATCTCGACAGGACGTTGCCGCCCTGCTCAAGCCACCTTTCGGAAGCGCCGGACCAGCGATAACCTTCCAGTCGGTGTTGCATCGGATAGGGTTTACATAGCCGGGATGTCTCCATCCCGCTGGTGAGCTCTTACCTCGCCTTTCCATCCTTACCGGGAAACCCGGCGGTAATTTTCTGTTGCACTTTCCCTAAAGTCGCCTTCGGCTGCCGTTAGCAGCTATCCTGTCCTGTGATGCTCGGACTTTCCTCATGTAAAAACACGCTGCCACACAGCCTGCTCACGGAAGATATTTTAGCATGTGCGGAAGTATTTGTCAAGTTTTGATACCGTCAAAAAACAAATGCAAAAATGATTGACAAAATATCATCGGTATGATAGGATAGATTTGGAGGAACGATATGAAAATTTGGATCAAAAAGGCAGTTTTGGGCGTATCAGCTGTCGTCGCGTTGGTAATATTGCTGGACAGGGGATGTGTGTTTTATCACCTGACCGGGATACCGTGTCTCGGATGCGGTCTTACCAGGAGCTATCTGGCGGCGATGCGGTTTGATTTTGGAGAAGCTTTCCGGATGCATCCATTATGGCCGGTCACAGTACCGGTTTTATTGTGGGCAGTCTGGAAAGACGGTGTTTTTTTTAACGACCGCCGGCAAAATCTGGTTTTTACCCTGCTGCTGGGACTGGTTTATATTGGTGTGTATCTGATACGGATGTGGCTGTTGTTTCCGGATACTCCTCCGATGCAGTTTTATGATGGCGCGCTGATACCTGCGCTTTATCAAAGGCTGTCAGATATATTTTGAAAGGGTGTTTCATCATGATACAGCAGAAGAGTTTTCTGACATTTCTCCTGCTCAGCATTATTACCTGTGGAATTTACAGCTTTTATTATCTTTACCGGATGACGCAGGATATCAATCAGATGGCAGGTGACGACGGTTACTATACCGATCCGGTTGTTGCGGTGCTGCTTTCGATTGTGACCTGTGGGTTTTACACCTGGTACTGGCTGTACTGCCAGGGCAACCGGATGAAGCGGCTGGCTGATTGCAATAACGTTTCCTGTGAGGAAAACGGAACGGCTTATCTGCTCTGGGCGCTTATCGGAAGCCTTTTATGCGGGATTGGCACATTGATTGCACACTTTTTAATGATTCGCAATTTCAACAATCTGGCAAATGCTTATAACAGCCATTTCCATATGTGATTAATAAGTAAATGAATAAAAGGCAGCTTTTCTCATCCGTACGGACGGGAAAAGCTGCCTTTGTCTGTTTGGATTTTTATAACCCGTTCCATTGGCAGGCAGCAAGATCCACTCTGCCGTCCGGCAGGAACGGGACGCCTTCCTCTTTAAGCATAGCCCTGCGCAGCGGCTCATATCCGCCGCCGGCAATCGAACCATCCGCCATGACGACCCGCTGCCATGGCAGTTCATTCGGGGCTTTGCGCATTGCCCAGCCGACCTGACGGGCACCGCGCGGAACCCCGAGCATCCACGCGAGCTGGCCATAGGTTGCGACCTTACCTTTCGGGATGCGGGCAACCAGCTGGTAGACCTGCTGATAAAATGAATCCATGAACGTTTACGCCTCCTGACTATACAGATAGGGCAAAATGGCAGACCATTCTTTCTTGAGCCGCTCGATATTCCATGCAGCGTTTGCTGGGCTGGTAGAGGGCATCCGGAAGGATGGAACCGGCAGAGGTGTACAGTGACGGGTAAACAGCTGGGAAGCTTTGGCACCATTGAAAAAGACAGCTTTTATCGCACTGTCTGCCAAAATAGTATGGATCGGGTTGACGACAGGGTTACGGATGGAAGCGTCTGCCGCTCCTTTGATTTCGCAGCTGTCCAGCACATCCCAAAGCGCGATATGGCTGTCAATCAGCAGCTGCTTTTTGTCATCGACCGACTGTGGTACCGGCTGACCGGTCAGTTCCGCAATCACCGGCCAGAAGCGGTTGCGCGGGTGTCCATAGTAAAACCCGCTTTCAAACGAAAGCGGAGAAGGGTAACTTCCCAGAATCAGTATCCTTGAATCCGACCGGACCAGCGGCGCGAAACAGTGCATATCATTCATCCTCTCAGACTGCATTTGATTTATCTACAGTATAACACAGCAGGCAAGCCGGTGCAATCTGTTCAGTACTGACAATCTTTTCAGCCGGTGATTGACGTGAAAGGCGTATCGGGTTATAATAAAGCAGGTAATATACAGATAATCCCGGATTTCCCGGGACAGAGAAAGATGAGAGGAAGACAATCAATGAAATATAAACTGCTCGCACTGGATATCGACGGCACCCTCACCAATTCCCAAAAGCAGATTTCTCCCAAAACCCGTCAGGCACTGATGGAAGCACAGCAAAAAGGTTTGCGGCTGATTCTTGCTTCCGGACGTCCGACAGATGGCGTCCGTCCGCTTGCCAGACAGCTGGAAATGGAGAAATATGGCGGATTTATCTTGTCCTATAATGGCGCACGGGTGATCGACCTGTCCAACGAGCAGGTGGTATATGAAAAGACGCTCGCTCCCGAGATCATTCCGGTGATTGGAGCGCTTGCCAGAAAATATAAGGTCGGTGTACTGACCTATGTGGATGGCGCAGTCATTACTGAAACGCCGGAAGACCCGTATATCCAGCTGGAAGCCCGTATCAATGGATTGCCGCTGAAAGGCGTTGAAGATTTTGCCGCAGCCGTGACCGAAAAGGAGCCTAAATGCCTGATGACTGGTGACGGTGACTACATGGGCAAAATCGAGCCGGAAATTGCGGCTGCACTGGGAAGCTTAAGTGTATATCGTTCGGAAGCGTATTTTATTGAAATTATGCCGGAAAATATCGATAAGGCGGTTTCTCTTGAAAAGCTGTGCGAATATGTCGGCGTGACCAGAGAACAGCTTGCAGCCTGTGGTGACGGATATAATGATATGCCGATGATTCGCTATGCTGGCTTGGGAATTGCAATGGCTAATGCCAAAGAACCGGTTCGGGAAGCAGCCGATGTGATCACCCTGTCCAATGACGAAGATGGAATTGCAGCGGCACTGGAAAAGTATTTTGAACTGTAAAATAAATAATTAAACAGAAAAAGACAAAAGCTGGGAACTGTGCTGAAGAGTTCCCAGCTTTTTCCCTGTATGGGCTTTCGAAAAACGCGCATACTTATTTTGCAGCGTAAGGAGGTGCCTATGTATAGAGGAAAAGTAATGATTGCAGGTGTCGATACTTCACGTCTGCCGGTAATGCGGGAAGAAGAGAAGAACCGTCTGCTCCATCAAATGCGGGATGGCACGCCGAAAGAGAAAAAAAACGCGCGCGACCGTCTTGTCAGCGGAAACCTCCGGCTGGTACTAAGTGTTGTCCAGCGGTTTGCCGGGCGCGGCGAGAATCTGGATGATCTGTTTCAGGTCGGCTGCATTGGATTGATCAAAGCAATAGATCACTTTGACCTCAGTCAGGAAGTGCGTTTTTCAACATATGCAGTGCCGATGATCATCGGTGAGGTACGCCGTTTTTTGCGGGATTATGCACCGGTCAGGGTCAGCCGGTCGCTGAAAGACCTTGCATACCAGTCGATGCAGGCAAAAGAACGCCTGACCAATTCACTGGGACGGGAACCCACGATCATGGAACTGTCGGGGGCGCTTCAGTTACCCAAAAGTGAGGTTGTGCTGGCGCTGGAATCGATTGTCGATCCGGTTTCGTTGTATGAGCCGGTATATTCCGACGGTGGTGAACCGATCTGCGTGATGGACCAGATCGCCGGTGGAAGTGATGACGGTGACTGGATCGATGAAATTACAATCCGGGATGCGCTCAAAGGGCTGACCGAGCGGGAAAAACGTATTATCGGAATGCGTTTTTTTGAAGGCAAGACCCAGACGGAAGTATCCGGTGCAATCGGGATTTCGCAGGCACAGGTTTCGAGGCTGGAGAAGGGCGCTCTTCATAAAGTACAGGCTAGCCTGATGGGATAAAACAACACGCCCCGCCTTTTTAAGGCGGGGCGGCAGCTTGTCGAAAAACGTTTTTGGGATTGGCAAATCGGCTGCTCAAGATTGGACAAACCCTTGTTTAGAGGACAGCAGGTCCAGGGGCGGACGGTTCGCGTTGCGAACCAGACAGTTTGCCAGCAAACTGTACGGCTTTCTGGGAAAGCCTGCCCTGGGCGCGCGTAA
>CALWWT010000264.1 GCA_944385325.1 uncultured Clostridia bacterium
TGTACGTTGGAGACATTTGCAGCCGGTGTTTCCCGGACGGTATTGACACTGCGGAAGGCTGGAATCCGGGTGATCGGATGCACCATTACACCTTTTGACGGTATGCAGGGCTGTTGTCCGGAAACCCTGCGGCTTCGCCGGGAAATCAATGATTGGTTGGTTCGCAGAACGGCAGCCGGTGAACTGGATGGACTGATTGATTTTGCGTCGGCAGTGGCAGATCCGCAGGACGCCGACCGGATGCTGGCAGAATATGATTCCGGTGACCACCTCCATCCCAGCAAACAGGGCGGCGAACAGATGGCGGCAGCCGCCATCCAGGCAAAGCTTATATAAACGCAAAACGGAGCTTTCCTCTCGGTATGAGCAGGAGAGCTCCGTTATTTTGCTTGGCTGCCGGAGAGTTAGTTATCCGGCAGGCAGTTCATCCGGGGAGGTGGCAAACAGCCGTCCTTCTTTACGGGTGGTGACAAACAGCCAGATGATTTCCAGCAGAGAGATCGTCCGCATCAGGATAACAATGCCGTTAAACCCGACCACCGCGTTCCAGTCGGCGCCCAGCGCGGTATACAGCCGTACGCCCAGCAACGGAACTACCGAATTGGAAAGGGTAATGACCAGCGTGTACAGGCTGATGATCAGGCTGCGGTTCTGGCGCGGTACCGAAGCCAGCATCATCTGTACCAAACAGAGGTTGAAGCTGCACTCCATCGCGCTTGGGACAATGGCGCAGAGGATAAATGCCAGCGGCTTTATCTCGTCTGAAAAGATGGGGGACATGGCAAATACCGCAAGCGCCGAACCCAATACATATCCGAGCTGGACAATGATCATCGTAAAATAGACCGAGCGTTTCTGGCTCAGGCGGGAAAAGAACCCGATGGAGACTGCTTGGGCAATGCAGGTGGATGCGTTCATAACCGACAGGTGCGCCTCATTCATATTGGCATACTGAGTCTCTTCGATGTACCACATGCTCCAGTCCATCTGCCAGCTGACGTAAAACAGGACGCCGGTGAGGAAAAAGCGGGGGAAGTATTTTCCCTGAAAGGCGGTGCGGATACTGGTGGCAAGCAGCCGCGCCGAAAACTTTTCAGACGGCGCCTGCTGCTGCGGACAGGGGATCCTGCGGATCACAAAAAACTGGATCAGTACTAAAACGCCGCAGATATAGTAAAAGCACCGGAGGACCGTCAGCTTGCCTTCCGCGTCCTGCTGCGCCGACATCGCGAACCCGCACAAAAGCGGCGTGACCACGCCGATCAGGAACATGATACGGCTGCGGAAGGTGAATACGCTGTTCCGGTTGTCTTCAGGCGTGACATCACCGAAAAAGTTCTGCCACTGGGCATTGTACAGTACTGCGGACGCTACCGTCATCCCGAGAAAGATAAAAAACAGGCTGATTCTCAGGCTCCCAAACAGCGGGACGCTACCGTAGAAAAAGTACATAATTCCCATTACCAACAGGCAGGCAGCCGGTACGGTGCGGCTTTTTTTGAGCCGGTCGCTGAGGATGCCGCATGGCAGCAGCAGAATCAGTGCCAGCAGGTTGGGAACGGTCTGCACCAGACCGATCTGTGTATCGTTTGCGCCCAGTCCGGTTGCATACAGACAGTTTCCGAAGTTGTTGACCGACTGGGAAAACTGGTATAGAATTCCTTCCAATCCAAAGAGCAGCAGCATTTTTTCACGCGGCAGCGAAAGGGTGGCATACATCCCGCGAAGCCTTGCTTTCAGGTCAATTTTCATGGCATTTCCTCCTCAATTATATCGAGGCAGAGAGAAAAAATACAGGTGAATGGATCACAGACCCTTCCGTACCCTGCGCAGAAAAGCTCCGGATGTCTGAATCTAAATGGCATTATAGCGATTCTGATAAAAAAAGCAAGAGGTTTTTATAAGTTGCAAAATGCAGACTACAAGTTTGTTGGAATAAACAATTTTGCCTGCCCTTAAAACCGGCTTCATCGGCATAAAACCCGAATCAAAAAATAGCATATTGAATATGGGATTTTTGGGAGGAAAATCCTTTCAAAGCCGCTTGACAAGCGGGCTGGGGCGCGTTATAATGTTTTCTGTAAAATATTGACCGGCTGAGAACAGATCCAGCTGGCAGTGTCCCGCACAAGAGAGCACGCCGCTTTTCGCTTTTGAAAATGCTTCTGAAAGGCAGTGCAGCCGGGAACGCCTGCGTGCCGTCTGGGAGCCCCGTGTAATGAACGGCGTACCTTCCGCGTTAGGGAAGATAAAGAGGAGAAATTTCCCTGAGGGATATTTTCTTCATTTAGGGTGGTACCACGGAAACGACAGGATTTCGTCCCTTGCGGGATGGAGTCCTTTTTGTTTTGACTGCCGGTCTGTATCCATAATTTCCAAAATTGTGACTATGAAAGGAAGTTGTTCCCATGCAGTGGACAAGTTTGAATGACCTGCGCGAAAAATACCTTTCCTTTTTTGAAGGCAAGGGACATACCCGCATGGCCAGCGCACCCCTGATCCCTCCGAAAGATGATACCAGCCTTCTGCTGATCAATTCCGGTATGGCGCCCCTGAAAAAGTTTTTCCTCGGACAGGCGACGCCTCCGAACAACCGCGTGACCACCTGCCAGAAATGTGTCCGTACTGAAGACATCGAACATATCGGTAAGACTGCCCGTCACGGCACCTATTTTGAGATGCTGGGCAACTTCTCGTTCGGTGATTACTTTAAGCATGAGGCGACCGCATGGGCGTGGGAATTTATTACCAAGGTACTGGAACTGCCGATTGACCGGTTGTGGGTAACCATCTACCAGGATGACGACGAGGCATTTGATATCTGGACCCGTGAAGTCGGCGTTGCGCCTGAAAGAATTGTCCGTCTGGGCAAGGAAGATAACTTCTGGGAGCACGGTTCCGGCCCCTGCGGTCCCTGCTCGGAAATCTACTTTGACCGCGGCGAAGCGCGCGGATGCGGTAAGCCTGACTGCGGTCCCGGCTGTGACTGCGACCGTTATGTAGAATTCTGGAACCTGGTGTTCTCTCAGTTTGATTCCGACGGTGAAGGTCACTATGAACGGATGGCTAAACCGAATATTGATACCGGCATGGGTCTGGAAAGAATCGCTTGCATTATGCAGGATGTTGACAACCTGTTTGAGGTCGATACTGTCCAGAACATCATGAAGAAGATCTCGGAAATTGCCGGTGTGCACTATGGTGACAATGAAAAGACCGATATCTCGCTGCGTGTTATCACCGACCATATCCGTTCCTGCACCTTTATGCTGGCGGATGGTGTTACGCCTTCCAATGAAGGACGCGGCTATGTTCTGCGCCGCCTGCTCAGAAGAGCGGCACGTCACGGTAAGCTGTTGGGTATTGACGTACCGTTTTTGTATCAGGTCATCGATACCGTTGCGCATGAAAACCTGTCGGCTTACCCTGAGCTGACCGAGAAGGCAAGCTATATCAAAAAGGTTATCTACAATGAGGAAGAGGCTTTTGACAAGACCATCGGCAAGGGTCTTGACCTGCTGCGTCAGCTGATGGACA
>CALWWT010000265.1 GCA_944385325.1 uncultured Clostridia bacterium
CCCATTCGCCGGTATCCACTTCTGTCTTATCGAAATACTCACCGATATATTTATCATACTGCTGCATCAGGTAGATCAGTTCCGAAGTATTTGCTTCATAATATGCATCGTCCGTGCGCAGATCCCAAATATCTTCCAGAAGTCCCTCGATATTATACAGGTCTACATCCACTGTACCAATCTGCTGACCGGTATAAATATCATAATACGGGTCTTCATAGAACATGTCGGTATAGTTGGAACAGAATTCCTCCCAGCTCTCGGTATAACCATTCTCGTCAATTGCCAGTTCGTACAGGAAATCTTCCCATTCGGTGACAACGTCATAACGGATGCCAATACCATCTCTGCCGCGTCCGGTCTCGGCGACCATTGTGTAGGGTTCGTCTGCCGAATAGCTATAGTTATACGGAACAAGGGATGCTGCGGTATCCGCAAGATCGCCATCATTCCAGTTGCTTGCAATCGTGCTTGCACTGCTGCCGCTGTTATTGTACGGCAAAAAGTCGTACGCATAAATGGTAGGCGTTTCTTCTTTGGTGACAACGAGATCGCCATCTTCAATCTTTGTCGAAACATCATAAGGCTCAACGTCAACTTCACCTGTCAGGTCGGAATTGAACGTCCAGTTATCAAAATCATCAAGGTCTGACTCACCGCCGGTATAGGTAACATCAATCGAATCTTCACCTTCAGGAGAAACAGTTACGGTAGTCTCAATAATATTTGCAGAAATGTATTTGCTTTCACTTACTGTAGCTGCTTCAAAAGCATCTTCTTCATAGTTGTAATTTGCTGCATTAGTGGCAAAAAAGTACCGTACTTCTGCACCATTACTATAGTTCGCTTTTCTTACAGCATCAATTGCTTTACCCAAAGTAGCATAATAACTGCCATTATACCAATATAGTCCGCCGCTATAGCTGATACCGAGCAAGGTATAATATGTACCCATGTCTTCGATACTGCCGGAAGGAGTCGTGTTGTTGTAGCCGATAATTTTGGTGTAATCATCAGATACATAGAAGACAGTGTCTCCATCACCGTCTTCTGCAACCGCGGTCATTTTGGTATAGTTATCGCTGATTGTGGTCTGTGCGGCAAGATGCGCCTCCAAAGCTTCGGCACTGCCATCTTCAGCTTCTCCACCTGTAACCTTTGTAATGCTACCACCATTTGCAAGATAATAGACCTTTTCGGTTGTTTCACTTCCTTTGGACTTAACCTCGATTTTGGTTGCAACCGGCTCATAGCTCATATAGGCATCGACATCATAGTAAGTATCGGTTGAAGAGGCAGCATTTGCACTCAGCGTTGTTCCAAAAACAGAAAAAGCAGTGGTTCCGGTGAGAGCCAGAGCCAGAATTCTTCTTTTCATCTTAAGTTTCATCCTCCATAATATAAAATAGATCATCGTACAAACACTGCTTGTCTGTTGGGGTAAAACAACCAATGTATCTGAAATTAAATTTCATTTGTTCGATGTGGTTAAATTATAGCAATTCCGTGATCATAAGTAAAGGGATTTCAGGGAGGATTCGGATGATTTTCATGAAGTTTTCACTTTAATCATTTTTCTGTCACTTGATTTGAAACTATTTCAATAAATGCATAAAATTAACATTTTTCACTATATATCCAGTGTATCGAGAGTATAAAGCACAAAAAGTTTGTAAAATCGGCAAAAATCAGTCTTTGTATTTTTTAGTTTATTTAACCTTATGTTTTACATGCATATATCAAATCTCGCCTTTGTTATAGTAATTGTTTTTAATTTTTAATTGATTTTTAGCAAGGATTTTGCACGCTAAAATTTATTTATTTAATTATGTAAAAATCCCACAGGAGTTTTTCCTGTGGGATCAATACTCGTATTTTATTTGCGGATGCTGAGCAGTTTCTGTTTCAGATCGCCTTCCAGTTTTCTGAGTTCTACTTCTGCCTCAGCGCGTTTTTGACGACCTTCCGCCTGAATATGCATGACTTCATCCAGCGTAGAGATCAGGCTCTCATTGGTCGCACGCAGTGTCTCGATATCAACGATGCCGCGTTCTGATTCACGAGCAGTTTCGATCGTAGCCATTTTGAGGGTCTCCGCATTCTTGCGCAGCATTTGATTGGTCAGTTCAGTAACACCTCTCTGTGCGGCAGCAGCCTGCTGGGAATGGGTCACGCCCAGGGCAAGTACCATCTGGGATTTCCATAGCGGAATGGTGTTGACCAGTGTCGACTGGATCTTGTCAACCATCAGGGTATCGTTATTCTGTACAAGTCGGATCTGAGGACCCATTTGAATTGAAATCATTCTGGTCAAATCCAGATCATGCAGCTTTTTCTCAAAACGATCGCAAAGATTTGCCAGGTCGTTTGCCGCTTGAGCATCCTCCGACAATCCGCTTGCTGCCGCTTTATCAGCCAGCTGTTTAAGCTCACCTTCGCGAACCTGGCGAAGTTTTTCCTTACCAGCCATAATGTACAGGCACAGTTCCTTATAATACGCAAGGTTCATCTCGTACATCTTATCCAGCATGGCGGAATCCTTGAGCAGCTGAACCTGATGGCTTTCCAGGGCGGTTGCGATCTGATTGACATTTGTCTCAGCCTTATTATAACGTGTCTTCATAGCTTCCAGCTTATTGCTGGATTTTTTGAAGAAGCCAAAAATTCCTTTCTGTTCTTCCTCTTCTTCGCCAAAGCCCTTCAGTTCAGTAACCACGCTGGCGAGCATTTCACCTACTTCACCCAGGTCTTTGGTACGGACGCTGGTCAGCATTGACTCAGAAAAATCTGCGATCTTTTTCTGAGCGCCGGAGCCGTAGTTGGAAACAATCGCTGAATCACGGATATTGATCTTGGGAACAAAATCTGCGATCATTTTTTTATCTTTATCCGACAGTACGACCTGTGGAATTTCCGGTTCAGCTGGTTTTTGCTCCACCGCCAGCTCAGGCGCTTTTGGCGCCTCCTCTTCAGGCAAATCCAGCGTCAGTGAGATATTGTCAAAAGAATCTGTCATGTAAATTCCTCCCATTTATCGCCAGCGAACCAGCGTATTTAAACAGTTATAAATGTAATTCCGGTTCATAGTCTTTCTCAGAATCCGGGTTCAGATCAAGT
>CALWWT010000266.1 GCA_944385325.1 uncultured Clostridia bacterium
TGCGCTCCAGCTCCATCCCTGCGCAGCACACCGATTTTATCTTCTCCGCCATCGCCGAGGAGTTGGGAATACTTGGCTGTGTGGCCGTATTGCTGCTGCTTACTGCCATTGTCATCCGCTGCCTCCATGTGGGCGTCAAGTCCGGCAACTTTATGAACCGCATCATCTGCGTGGGTATTGCCGGCATGCTCTTGTTCCAAATTGTCATCAATGTGGGCGTATGCCTGGGGGTGGTACCGGTCATCGGTCTGACCCTGCCCTTCGTCAGCTACGGCGGTTCGTCGGTCTTTACAATGTTTATGGCCATGGGTGTCGTCTCCGGCATTCACATGCGTCCAGCCCCCGATTCCAGCGCCCGGTATATCCGTCCCAGGGCTGTTTAAACTTCTGGAATAAGAATCTAGTTTTCGTAAACACTACCTCTACACTCATTTCAAGGAGGTAGTCACGTTGAACAAACGCAAACATACTGTGGCGCTCGGCGCACTCTCTTTGCTGGTTTGTACTGCCCTTGCTCCCACCGCAGCGGCTCAAGCGCGCACAGTAGACCCCACCGTTCAATTCTGCTTTACCCGCGAGGATTTTACCACCATGTCCGTGGACAACGGAATTTTCCTCACCTCACTCCCCAGCGAAACCTTGGCCAAGGTTCGCTACGGCAGCCGTGTCCTCAAAGCCGGCGACGCCCTGCCCGTGGAGGCATTGAGCCAGCTGACGCTGGAGGCAAGCTGTGTGACAGCCCAGGAGGTATCCATCGGCTACTATACCCTGGCCAACGGCACCATCACCGGTGCAAAGGAGCTCACCCTCTCCATCCTGCCCAAGGAGGATCAGCCGCCCACGGCGGAGGACAGTACCTTGGAAACGTATAAAAATATGGCCAACACCGGTACCCTCTCGGCCAATGACCCCGAAGGTGACGTTCTCACCTATGATCTGGTGCAGGAGCCCAAACGCGGCACGGTGACCTTCCACGGCGACGGTACCTTCACCTATACACCTGAAAAGAATAAGGTGGGCAAAGACAGCTTCACCTACACCGTCACCGACAACGCCGGCAACACCTCGGAGCCTGCCAAGGTATCCATTGAAATTCTCAAACCCACCGACCAAACCACCTACGCCGACATGGTAAATGATTCCGACGCCTTCGCTGCCATGTGGCTCAAGGAGGCCGGGCTCTTCACCGGCGCCACCGTGGGCGGGAATCTCTGCTTTGAGCCTGAGCGCACCGTAAGCCGGGGCGAGTTCCTGGTGATGGTTATGAAGCTGGTCAACGCCCAGGCCGACGAGACCGGTCTCACCTCCGGCTTCTCCGACGAAGCCACTACCCCGGTTTGGATGCAGCCTTATATTGTCTCCGCTCTGGGCAACGGCATGATCTCCGGCGTCAATTCCGACACAGGCGTGGTATTTCGCCCTGAGGCCGCCCTGTCACGGGCCGAGGCAGCGGTGATGCTGCAAAATGTGCTCCAGCTTCCCGCCCCCTCCACCCAAGCTGTGTTCCTGGAGACGGATGATGAGGCCATGCCCACCTGGGCTGCCGAAGCTACGGCCGCCCTCTCCGCGGCCGGGATCTCGCTGGAGTCCACTTCTCAAGCTGATGCCATTACCCGTCGGGATGTGGCCAATCTGCTCTATGCCGTCAACACCCTGCTGGAGGGCGAGACACTGCAAACTTTCTACTGGGCACAGTAAACTCTTTCAAAAAAACTGCGGCCACCGGACAGTCTATGTGCTGCCCGGTGGCCGTATTGTCCATTATTTCATCTGGGCAAACACCGCTGCCTCTTGAAGCCACCCCAGGAGTTCTTCGTCGATTTCCACTTCCCGGGCAAGCACCACATGGTGCGTCCAGCGGCCCGGATAGGGTTCGGTGGTCACCGCAATCCGCGGTGCGTATACCGGGTGGTCGAGTCCAAAGGTCACCACTAGGTAATTTACTGGTAATTCCTTCTTGGGCCGCACTCGCAAAAAGGAGACGCATCCAAACATGCGCCGACTGAAAAAGGAGATTTGGCTCTTTTTTACTCGGATCTCCAAAGGCTCAACCGTATTCTGTAGCTTCTGCTCCAGACCTTCATAGAGCGGCAGCACGGGCATATGTCCCTCAAAAAAACGGAATATCTCTTCGTTCATGTCGCTTCCTCTCCACTCAGTCCAAGGTGCGCCCGGATATAGTTGGGGACGCTCTGGCTGCTGCGCCGCAGGACAAAGGCCAGCTCCTGCTCCACGATTTTTTCCACCTGCCGCAGCACCTGCTCATCGGAGGCTGTCAGGCCCCGGGGTGCCGTCTTACCGTGGCGATAAAGGCATCCCGCCAGCAGTACCAGTTCCCCTAGCTCGCGCCGCGCCAAAATCGCTTGAAATGCACAAGCACGCTGTCGACGATCTTCAATCCAGGCCAGCTCCCGGCCTCGCAGCTGCGTCAGCAGTGTCTCCACCTGATTCTCTGCCAGCACGGGCCGCATCCGGTGCACCAACGTCTCGTTTTCCACCGGCACATAGATCTTGGCGTCATTCTGGTGTACCGGCTTGAGAATATAATACTCCCGCGGTGCCATATGCGGCCCCAGCTTGAGCCGTTCTACAGC
>CALWWT010000267.1 GCA_944385325.1 uncultured Clostridia bacterium
GAAGCTTAAATTTGCTGCCATGAATCTCAAAAAGCTGGCAAATTGGAAGTGGAAGGAGGGACTTTGTGTTCCTTATTTCCAACTGTTTGGTTTCTTTTTCACACAAATGCAAAGAAGCGCAAGTTCAGCTTTCGCTTAAACTTGCCTTTCTCGACAGACTGATAAAATTCTTGCCTTTTTAGAAAAAGTATCTTCTCTTGAGCATTTGATGGATGTGGATAAGTTATGGTCTTATGTGGAAGAACAGAGACTTCACCTAAAAGACATTGACCACATCAACGATGAACAAACAGGTCATCTGCAGTCGTTATCAAGAGACAATAATAAAATTGCAGACCGTGTTTCAACCAACGAAAATAGTATAAATAATCTGAATGAGAGTATCACTAAAATCAACGGTATGGCTCATTTAGAAGATATAGATAGTACATGGGATACAGTTAAAGAACATTCTGGACACCTAACTGAAATAGCAAAACAGAATGAAGCTATTGCTATATCTGTTCAGAAAAATAAAGAAGATGTAGAAGCAAAAATCGTAGAAGCTAATAATGCAATTGCTTCTTTAACACAAAAAATCAAATGCGCATATTTGATTGCTGGAGGAGTTGCAGGCTTGGTAATAATTGAGTTGATTTTGCTTCTTGTGTGAAGGTGATATGATGGATAAGTATGGTCAAGCATTACTTAACAATGCTTCTAAATTGGATGCTGTTACAGATGCTTGTGGTCAAATTACAAAGTTGGCAACAGCAATTGTGGATGAACGCAGCAAACCGGCCACCATTGCATTGCTTAAAAGAATATCTGAATCTGTGGACAATTCGAAATATAAAATTGAGGTTAAACGAGCAGCACAGCTTGTTAACTCCAGTTTGATTGAATTTTACGGTTATTCCACGATTCAGGGTATATGCAAACCTACCACGGAGGTGGACGACGATAAGAGAACTCTCCAAGAGTTGTTAGATGAATTGGATGCTCTTATCGGTTTGGAAAAAGTAAAGCGTAAAGTTCAAGATTTGATAGTATACCAAAAGGTTCAAAAGTTGCGTAGAGAAAAAAATCTTCATTCAACGAAGAATACCTTGCATCTTGCATTTACAGGTAATCCTGGAACAGGAAAAACAACAGTTGCAAGAATAGTAGGCAGAATTTATAAAAGAATTGGGTTGCTTTCAAAGGGACATTTTGTTGAAGTTTCAAGGACTGACCTCATTGCAGGATATCAGGGGCAAACAGCACTTAAGGTAAAAAAAGTAATTGAACAAGCCAAAGGCGGCGTTCTGTTTATCGATGAAGCCTATAGTATCACGGAAAATGACCATTCCGATTCTTATGGTAGAGAGTGCTTAACGGAATTAACGAAGGCTTTGGAAGACTATAGAGATGATCTGGTTGTGATTGTTGCCGGCTACACCGAGCCTATGAATAAATTTTTTGAGTCCAATCCAGGATTGAAATCTCGCTTTAATACCTTTATAGAGTTTGATGACTACAGTTCAAACGAACTGGACGAGATATTGTATTCTATGTGTAAAAACAATGATTATGTCTTAGATGATAAGGCTAAAGAAAGAATTCATGTGTATTTCGAGCAGCAGACTGCATCAAAGGATAAAAACTTCGCAAATGGCAGATTGGTAAGAAATCTTTATGATGATTTGGTTATGAATCATGCAAGACGAGTGATAAATTTGATTAATCCAAGTAGCGTGGATTTATCAACTATTAAAGCCGAGGATTTCAAGTTTGAAAATAATGAAGTGGAAGATGATTGAGATGTTTCCACGCTCGTAAAATCAGCAAATACATGTATTTTATCGCCTCATGCCATGTCGATACGGTAGTATTGATGTCAAAAACCGAAAAATAAAGTCCAAAAAACGACTGATTTACGGCGTTTTCCGGCACATTGTAAAATCGACAGCAATTCCCTTCACCAGTCTGTTCTTGTTGTGGGGAACAAATCTAAAGGACAGTTCTATTATCCAAATCCCCGCCACAACCTGCCAGTGTGTAGATTGGTGCTAGAATAAAAATAGTGCAAGTCAAAATGAGAAGAACCAAATACAAAAAATATGGCACAATAGAAGTATCATATTGAAGGCGGAGTTCATTATGGCAATGCAGCATGATTAACAGTTTAAACTGGATGCCGTCCGGCAAATCCATTGCGTTGCTTGCTGGATTAGAAAAAGAGAGGGTTTTGACTGATTCCTGTGAATTGTAGGGGATACCCGTTACGACTGCTTGTTGCTGCATTTGAAAGTGGTGCTAGTCAGACTCACCTCTTGTCCTGGGTTAGCATGGCACTTTTCCTATTTGAATCTAATAAATAGATTGATCTTGGACTAATCCCATCAAGAATCGATTTTGGCACTCAGATGCGATGAACGGCACTTGGCTCCTTGTGCTGAGTGTAAATGATACTCTAATAGTTGACCACAATGACACTGAAAAAGTTTACCACTAAAATCAAAATCCTTGTAAAATAGAGGTGACTCTAGAGGCAAGGAGAGAAAGGTATGGTAGTGGGAATGTCA
>CALWWT010000268.1 GCA_944385325.1 uncultured Clostridia bacterium
TGCTGATAGCCGCGATTATATTTCTCATATACACAACATACGCTGGAAAAGAGAAAGAGCCTGCCTCCAGCGAAGTCCCGCAATCCACACAGGAACCCACTCTGTCCACAGACGACTTGGAAACGCGGCTGGCAGAAACCCTGCAAAAGATTGACGGAGTAGGCAGCGTCTCTGTCATGATTACATACGACGGCAGCAGTGAGAAGGTAACTGCCGAAAGCAGCACCCAGTCTCAAACCACCACCACAAATTCTGACGGTAGCGGCACCACACAGCAGCAAACCCAAAAGACTCCCGTCACCACAACCTCCTCCGGCACTACCAATCCTGTCATCATAAAGGAAATTGCGCCGAATGTCAAAGGAGTCATCATTGTAGCCCAGGGTGCAGAATTTCCTGAAGTTCGCATCAAATTGCAGCAGGCAGCACAATGCGTATTGGGAATTGAAGCTGCCAATGTCAAAGTATTTGAAATGGGTCAATAACCCATTTGCAAAATATAAGTAACTCAATAAAAGAAAGGCGGAAATATGAAAATGAAAATCAATTGGAACTACTTCATCAAACAAAAGGGCGTCATCCTGGCGGGACTTGTGGTATGCCTGGTAATATTGGGCAGTGCCAACTATATATACACAAAAAACAAAAACAAAACTGACCCAAATGACCAGCAGCCACAAGAAACTTATTTTCAGGCTTCCACCACGCAGGCTCCTGACCCGCAAACCACGCCCAATCCCGACAGCAATGTAGACAACACAGACGGTGATGACATCCCCACCACCCAGACGGATTACTTTGAATCCTACAGAACCAACAGGCAGAGCATCCGCGACATGGAAATGAAATATGTGCAGACACTGTCTGAAAGCGCCAGTTCTGATGCAGACGTCAAAAAAGAGGCCGAAGCCCGCCTTTTGGAAATTTCCAGGCTGATGGAATTAGAATTGAAGGTGGAAAATCTCATCAAGGCAAAGGGCTTTGAAGACGTGGTAGCATTTGTAGAAGACGGCAGCATTAACGTGGTTGTCAAAGCAGAGTCTATCAGCGCCTCAGATGCTGCTAAAATCCTAAAGATTGTCACAGAGGAAACAAAGGAATCCGCACAAAATATCACTATCATCACCCGAACCTAAGAGAATTCCACTGACAGCCTCTCTCAATCAGGCTCC
This sequence comes from uncultured Clostridia bacterium, assembly GCA_944385325.1. Classification (GTDB taxonomy): domain Bacteria; phylum Bacillota; class Clostridia; order Oscillospirales; family Ruminococcaceae; genus Faecivivens. Next base: position 1,173 of record CALWWT010000268.1, read on the forward strand.
CTGAAAAAAATCAGGGGCCTGATGTGTTTTATTATGGTGGATTGTTTTCTTAAAAAGGCTGTTTCCAGGTTTCTTTGCATAGAAAAAAGAGGCAAACGCATCACTGCCTGCCTCTTATGTCTATCGATTCAAAAACTTCAATTTTCCCCGTCCATAACGCTTCTCAAACCAGCCACATCCTCTACCGGCAATGAAAATACAGCTGCATGGGCTTCTGAACTCATGCCAGCCTTTTCCATAATTGCCTTCATAATTGCGTTTTTATCTTTATTCTTGCTGACAATATAAATCAATTCTTTTTCAGCCGCTATAGAAACGCCCAGAAACCTGGAAGTAAATTCTGTTCCCGTTCCCTTTGCATGTACCACAGTTCCACCTCCGGCGCCGGCACTTCTGGCTGCATCCATGACCATATCCGTATAACCCTTCTCCGCAATTACAACAATCAGCGCATAAGCTAATGTTTCACACATTTCCTTCACCTCTCCAATGATAATGTCCTGTCCATCTGTCAAATATTTCATACTGGAAGCCCCGCCTACGCTGGCCACAGGCAGGGCAGCGGCAATGCCGCTTCCAGGCACGTCAATTCCCATTTCCGTTACCAATCCGCGCATCAGCTTCCTGCAATTATCTCTGGATACCACAGAAAGAAGCATCATCTTGTCTGAATTGTCTATCCCAAGGTAATCCAGCATCGATTTTCCGGCCGTTCCCACACATAGGCAGCTAAAAACTGTTTGAATTCCATGCTTTTTGTAAAAATCCATGTATGCCTTGCCATAGTCCCTTTGAATAATGTTCAAAAGCAGCTTTACATCATTCATAACACTTTTCCTTTCCGAACTGTTACTCAATAATCTCTTCTTCCGCAGCAGGCAGTTTTTCAGGTTCCACTGTCTGTTTTCCTTTTGACTTCATTTTATAATATAACCCAAGCAGTTGTATGGTAATGAGCGGTGTCATTGCCACCATAGCTACCACGCCAAAGGCGTCCGTCACCACGTTTCCCCCACAGGCCACACAGGCACCCATAGCCAAGGGCAGTAGGAAAGTTGCCGTCATAGGACCAGAGGCAACTCCGCCGGAATCAAATGCAATTGCCGTAAATATAGGCGGCGTGACAAACGATAATCCAAGAGCAATGGCATAACCGGGAATCAACAGATACATAATGGGCAGCTTTGTCACCACCCGCAGCATTGCCAGTCCAACAGAAATGCTGACACCAAGGGATAAGCTTCTGCTCATGGCTTTTTGAGAAATAGCACCTGAGGTCATTTCGTAAACCTGCTTATTAAGTACATGTACGGCAGGTTCTGCCGCTACAATAAAGTATCCGATAATCATGCCGATGGGAATGATAATCCAGTTATAATTCAGCTGTCCCA
>CALWWT010000269.1 GCA_944385325.1 uncultured Clostridia bacterium
CGATAACCGAGCGGCACCGCTCCGCCATTCCACTTGCCCTTTAATGCGTTTTCCTTAAACCCGCGCTTGACGTTCTGCGACAGATTGGCCGAATAGAATTCGGCAATGCCTTCGAGGAGGCTTTCCAGGATGATGCCCTCTGGGCCATCGGAAATGTTTTCTTTGGCGGAGACGACGCGAACGCCGTTCTTGCGCAGCGTGTAGCGGTAGAATGCGCTGTCGTAACGGTTGCGGGCGAAACGGTCGAGTTTCCACACGAGGACCAAATCAAAGAGCTTTTTGGCGCTGTCCGCGATCATCCGTTGGAAATCGGGGCGGTCGTCCGTCTTTGCCGAAAATGCGCGGTCTATGTATTGCCCGACGATCTCCATATCGTTATACTTGGCGTACTCGGTGCACTCCCTGATCTGCCCTTCAATGCTCTCCTCTCTTTGATTGTCAGAGGAATACCGGGCGTAAATGACTGCTTTCATGGTTATTTTAATAACTATTAACTCTTGAATCCGGTATTGCAATATGGATGGGTAATTTGAGTATTAGAAACATTATCCTCTCCGCCTTCTCGTTTTCTTGCAATATGATCCAAAGATGTGGAGTTGGTATGTATTGCGCCACCACAAATAGGACATCTCGGAACAACACTAATAGCCATTGCAATGTATGCTGCATTTTTCAACTTTGAATGGGATAATTTTTTTGTAGAATCATCAGCGGTTTTAATATTGGGGAATTGTTCTAATATAAATTGTAATATCTGATTTTCATCATCGCCACAATCGAACTTATTTATAATATTATAATACAATTCAGCAATGATACTTGCACTTTTTTTTGAAGATCTACCGTTTCTATTAATTTGATCAATTACGTAATCATATTTATAAATAAAGTCTTCAAATTTTGCTCTGTTTTTTATGAATAATTTTAGCTTGTCTTCATCGTAAATTTTTTTAACAAATACAAATGTAGCATAGAAAATTGCAGGCTTAAAATTACCATTCTTTGAATAAAAATAGATTATTGGATGTAAACCTAACGAGCCAGCTTCTTTTGAATTTAGTACCTCTAATAACTTCTTTATATTCTTTAATATTTTGATAGTCTCTTCGCCTGTATTATCAACATGACAAGCGCGATCACCTATTGAATAATTTACCAAATCGAAATAGAAAGATAAATTATTTTGATTTTTTCCCGCAATTGACACATCCAATGTGGTAATGGGGGTTTTCAAAGGCGGCAAAAACAATAATTGATTAATAGCTTTTGCAAGTTCTTCAATTGCTTTCTGGTTTTCTTCGGGAAAATTTTTCCAATACTTGTACCCATTCCCAGAATAAGTTATCGCTCTTGTAGCTATGCAATTCGACTTTGTCCTACTTTCCAATATAGCCAATTCAGTGGAATTGATTGGAACCGCTTTTTGATTTATATTAAAAAATGACTTTTCTGCAACAGAAACATCACCCTCAATCCATTGTATTACAAATGCGAAAGACAATAGCGATTTTGCCTTTCTACAGAAATCTTCATTGTATTTAGATGGAGCAACAATGGCGTCCATATATTTCTTGAAGCTACCAATTTCTTTTTCAACACGATTCCTAGTCTTTTGCGCAATAGTTTTTTGTTCATCGCTCAGCTCATCATTGTAGAATCGTGAAGAAATTACACCATCTCCATAATCATCGTTAACCCATGCCATTAAAGCACTTAATCTATGGGCGCCGTCGATTACAAATGTTATTGCGCTTGAATTTTGCCATAATATAATCGCAGGGATAAAATGCCTATTAATGATGCTATTCAGGAAATTAATAATCTGGTCAATATCCCAATCTCTTGTCTCCCTTTGAAAATCTGGTTTTCTAAGCAAGTTGGGTAGCAATGAATCATATTTTAACTCGTTAATATTAATCTGAGTTATTCGATTAGTGCCAGTAAATCCTTCTGTGGCATTAAAATCTTCCCTGCAAATCATTGCATCTAAGTTAACTTTGCTCATATTTAACTCCTTAATTTGCGTTAAGCATGTTTCGTATTTTGTTGCGATTATTAATCAGTCTTACAAACTCTTCTATCGTGAAAGTTAAAATATCCACATTATACTGATATTTTGAATACCCAGCCATATACTTTGTGTCAGCATGAATAGCGGGCGCAACCAATATAGAAAACACAATTTTATCGGGATACTTAGTGACCGCCTCCTGCAAGTGCCGTGTGATTGCCGGCATTTCCATCGTTGCTTGCGTTCTTGCCGTAATCAGAGTTACTTCGACGAGTGGATTGCAATCCGTATCGAAACATTCAATATCGGCTAACCCACCCGATGCTGTGAAGGTTGGTAAGCCTTCGTCATCAACATGATAATTAGGACAAACAATCAACCCTTCAAAGTTCTGTTTTAATGCGATACTAATTAAGAATTCAAATCTAGTAGGTTTATCAATAACCCTCAGAACGGGATTACGGCTTTCACCTCTTTTGCTACAAACGATAAGCAATTCGTTGAAAATATGCTGTTTATCGTAGTTTTCCGCCCACTCATTGAGAGTTTTTGTTCTAACATCATTGATGTTCTCCTCCTGAATGGTGGTAGCAGTCAGAATATGAGCGTCAATTGCGCCCATATACCTAAAATACTCTTCTCTGGAGGTATATCGGGTATAAGTACTGTAATTTTCTAATATGTAGTTAATTTTATCTGCTTCAAATTGGTTAAAATCCAAGAAGCGACCGTTGCCTCTTAAAGAAATTATACCAGTAATACGCATTTTGCGTATAAATTCATCAACAGCTTCGCCTGTTATCTGCTCAATTTTAAAGCGTTTCTTTTTATCTTCACCCGCACCTAACAGTTGCAAACATTCATCATAAATAACTTCGTCGCTATAATTGTAGCTGTACTGAGCGCGTAATTCTTTGATTGTGCGGTAAAGTCGTTCAGCATCGTTATCAGGCCAACAAATAATAAGCGATAGCTCGCTTCTTAATATACCTGCATCGTTTTCGATAGGATCTTCCTTCAGAAGCTTTATAACCTGGAGCAAGAGAACAAGCGGGACATTATCATTTGCATTCTTTCTGAATGGATTACTTGTCTGGTATTTCATCAATGCATTCAAAAAGACATTTTGTATCTTTGAATCGTTGGCGGGAACTTCATTAAAAGCATCTATCAGCATGTGTCCCGTTTGGGAGATTACAATTTGCTTACCCATTTCATAATAGACAAATCCAAACTCCATAGACAGCTTGTACCAAGTATCAAAGCGAGAAGGCCAACCTTTATCAAAACCCGCTTCTTTATGCTGCTGTGGGCTCTGTTCCTCTATCTCAACAGCCGTCTGAACATCAAATTCCTCATCAGAGTTCAATATCGATTTCCATTCAGGAGTTTTTGTAACAATAACCGGCACGTAGAGCTTTTTGCAGATCAAGTTAATTGCCACTTGGTCTATAAGCTCATTTGTAAGGATTTGACCTTCATAAGGTAAAATACAATTCAAAAATGCCGCTATTCGTGCGGGATTTCGCATTGTTGTCGAAAATGAAAGCGGTTTATATTCTTTTGCTCTTTCCATGTCTTCTCCTTAGTAGTTCTTGACAAGCACTTCGTAAGAGTCTTTCTCAGTATTGTCATGAAAACTGATGTAGTTGCTCTGAATACGCACGATATTATATTTCTGTGCCCAATAATTGAACGTACCGTTATATTTCTTTCTGTGCCATAGTACGTTTGACACGGAAAAACGTATATTCCGTTCGTTTAATTCATCAAGCACTTTAATAAGGCGCATTTCGCTATCTTCATTCCACAGCTTATTATATTCACTGAATGTAATAAGATATGGCGGATCAAGATATACAAAATCTCTTTCAGTAAGATCAAGTGAATTGAGGAAGTCTTCAAAATCCATATTGAATAGAGCGATGTCTTTATCTTTTACATACTCAAAATATGAGTTAAGCGCATCAACCACATTTTCATTGAAATCTACATTCCCCACAGGAAGATTAAAGTCACCTTTTCCATTAAAGCGCAACATACGGTTAAACCCATATATCAGCAACAGATAAAGGAGCATCATATTTGTCTTATCTGCATTGAAATCTGTTCTTAATTGCTTATAAGCGTCTTTATTATATTTTGCAAAATAAGTTTTGGGAAATTGAGCGTGCAATTCTTTCGGCACACTCCTTCCCATGTATGTGGCGGATAGGGCATACTTGTTTATAATTGTACTGATATTATCCCAGAACTCGGCTTGATTCTTACTATAAGTTATAAGAAACTTGTGCAATGAAATCATATATGCATCAATGTCGTTAAGAATATATTGATTCGCATTGGTATTCAAGAAAACGCTGCCGCCCCCACAAAAAGGCTCAACAAACTTGTCGATATCTTTAGGAAAATTTTCTTTTAGCTGCGCTAGCAATTTAAATTTATCGCCAACGTAGAAAAACGGTGAACGACGAAACTCTGTTGTTACTGCTACATTCTTTTTCATTTTAATAAACCTTAACCAAAAAGATAAATTCTTTGTGTCCCGCAAAATCTGTTTTGCCAGCATTAAAAAAGGCATGTTCCTTTTCAAAACAAGTTAATTGACCCTTGGTTTCCAACACTTCTTTTATGTTTTCAAGCGTCATTTTGTTTCGCGATGAGGTGCTTTTTGAGGCGTAGGTGTTATTATATGAGACAACTATATATTTGCATTGTAGATCGCGTATTAAATCAGAAAAAGCTTTGAGAGCACCATTTCGGCAATACTCGCTCATATTCTCAGGTTTTGGCTTCAATGCTTCTCCATAAAGTTCTGGCTTTTTCCAAGTTGTTAAGTTTTCTAAAACATGATAAAAACGGCTGTATTGTCTTGAATTATACGGGGGATCAATATAAACAATATCAACATTCAAAAACCTTGCCAAAACGTTTGCATCTTCACGATGAATTTTGATTTCGGCCGTTGTTGTGTATGGAGAAATCAGATCAAACTTGAACGTGTCAGGAATAGGGTAGCCTTTAATATATGCATCATAATGTCCGACAGTATTTGCCGCCTTATCTGCAGAATATAAAAGTGAGGCAATCAATATCGCGCGTTCTTTTTCATTAACATCGCTTATAGAATCGATGGCATCCCTTATTGCCCCAATCTGTAATGCATCGGCATAAGAAAAAAATTTATTGCCATAATTGATAGAAGCGTAGTTCTCTTTAATAGAGGGTATATCGGTATTTTGAAATTGAGTTTTATAGTTGTTTATCTTATTTACATCGAACGATTCTTGCAGAAAGAATGCCTTATAGATAATTTCATTTGAATAAAGGAAGTCGTTGATGACGACCCTTCGCATATTTTTGATTGCGCGCCGAGCTATTATACCCGTACCGGCAAAAATATCACAAAAAGAACTTCCCGTACAGTAACTATTTATTATATCAAAAATCCAATCGGCAAGCTTAAACTTGCTTCCTGTATATCGCCTATTCCAAATTTCGTAAGCCATTTGTAATACCTTATTTTAATCGCTATATAGCGCAAATATATGACATACTTTGTCATATTTGTAAAATTCACTCATCGAAGTCCACATGATTTTTTTCGCAAAACTCATGAAAAGCTTTTTGCCCGTCATAGTTTGGTTCACAGCGCCCCCTCTCCCATCTATTTATAGTCGCAAACGAGACACCGAGCTCTTTAGCAAACTTTTCCTGACTAAGGAAAAGCCGCAATCGCGTTATTTTTATCTTTTCGCCAAAGGTCATACTTTACCCCTAATTTT
>CALWWT010000270.1 GCA_944385325.1 uncultured Clostridia bacterium
CGAGAAATCGATCGATTCTATTATTGGTATCATTACACTGAAAGACTTTTTCTCTGCCTATTTGCAGGACCCGAACTTTGACCTGCGCACGATTATTCAGGAGGTCATGTTTGTTCAGCCCGCAAACCCGGTTTACGGACTGCTTAAAGAACTGCAAAAGCAAAAAGCGCAGATTGCAGTGGTTGTTGATCAGTATGGCGGAACGCTTGGCGTTGTTTCTCTGGAAGATATTCTGGAGGAGCTGGTCGGTGAGATCTGGGATGAGGATGAGGAAAATGTCAGCCTGTGCACGGCGGTTGGTGACGGCGTATGGCAGGCAGCAGGTGAGACACATGTGGATGACCTGCTTGAACAGATCGCCCCTGATGTGACATTGGAAGAAGACCATCCGACTACCCTGAGCGGCTGGATTGTTGATCAGATCGAAAGGATTCCGGAAGCTGGCGAGAGTTTTGAACTTGAGGGGCTTTCAATCAAGGTCCTTGCGATGGATGAACATGTCATCAAACGGGTGGAAATCCGTGTTCCGCAGAAAGCTGAGAGCAAAGAAGAATAATCTCATTGCCGGATGACAGCTTCTGTGTCGTTATTTATCTGGTAAATTATAGAAAATTCCGGATTCGGTATCAAAATGATGCCGAATTTGGAATTTTTTTCTTTTCTGCTGCAACATTTTTGATTTCTGGTGTGTATTTGATATAGATTCCAACAAAAAGGAGTAGATGAATCATGCTAAAAAGAAAAATTATCGCAATCGCACTTACCGCCGCTCTTGTTTCCTCTTTTGCACTTCCTGTAGTTGCAGCTGATACTTCTTCTGCGAGCGTTCCTGCTCAGGAAGAAGTTCAGCAGCTTCCTGACAGCTACCTTTATTATGGTGTTGTCAAGGAAATCAGAACGGATGAAAATGGAAATATCACGCAGATTCTCATGGATTCCGAGCGGTATGGCGAACTGGTCGCGCTGATTTCGGAAGAAACTGTCTGGGTTGACAGTGGTCATCAGCGGGCAAGTGATCCGTCCAGCTTAAAAATTGGGGAAGGAATCTATATTTTCCATAGCCCGATTCAGACGATGTCTCTGCCGCCTCAGTCACCCACCTTTGCCGTAGTCCGTGACATTCCGATGGATGCAGGGTGTGCCCAATACCATGAGATTGAAGAAGTGACAGAAAGATCGGATGGCAAGATTCAGATTACTACCAGCAACGGTGGACTGTATCTGTTTGCGGATGAGGAAACGAACGTCGTATCCTATGACAGTGAAGAAAAGGTCGATCTTGACAGCCTTCAATCAGGTAGTTTTGCAATGTTCTGGTATGGCGCGGTTGCTATGTCCTATCCTGGTCAGGCATATCCGAGCACGATTATGATTTTGCCGGAAGAGCACAGAAAAGATATTCTGACGGGTGAAGAAGCCACCTCCATGCTGGATGAACTTTCGCAAGAAGGTACCGAACTGACGACAGAAGCAGTCAAGACCGAGTTTCAGCCGGATGAAGAGGTAACCTTGGAAGGTTTTATTACAGCTCTCTGGGAAAGAGCCGGCAGCCCAACTGTCAGAAACTACTACGGTCTGATACGTTTCAGCGATGCAGGAAAAATCTCCACGGACGCACGCAAAGCAATGAGATGGGCGGGTAAGAACGGTCTGATTGCAGACATCGAAGGCGATAAGCTCAATTCTACCAAGGCTATTACCAAAACTTTGGCTGAAGACATTCTTTCCAGATACCAGGAACTGAACGGTTAATTAGCATAATATTGAAAATAAATAATATAGATGCTTTTGTATATGCCGATAAGAAAGTATCAGAAAGATACGGACTTAATTGCTGAAAACAGAAGCGCTAATGAGAACCGGCGTGTTATTTCATAAAGAAATGACACGTCGGTTTTTACGTCTGTCAAAATGATTTATAAAACTTGATGCTTTGCAAACACTTTTCGGGAAGCGAAACTGCCGATTCCCAAAAAGAGTAATGCAGCCGGGATTGCCCATATCGCGTATAACATACCATTATGCATCTGTTCCACTGACAGAAGCGAAACAGCCAGCACATGATACAGCGGCAGAAGCCCGACCAGTCGAAACAAAGGATTTATTTCTGAGACCGGCAGCAAAACGGGGAACAGGAAGATTGCTATGGATGACACGAAAGCTACGATTTGATTTTTACTGACTGCGGATAGAAATAGTGTAACTCCAGTTGTGCTGAGTGTGCAGGTGAATGCCAGCAGAATTTGATATTTGAGCAATGTGCCGCAGGTGATGTTAAATGGGATAAACGCCTCGACATAATCACTGGGCGCAAACAAAATACTGCAATCCAGTCCATCTGTTCCGTAAAAGACAAAAGCAAAAAGAAGATTAAATGCTGCAACAAAGGCAGTAGTAATAATGGCAATAAGAATACTTGCAATTACTTTTGCGACAGCGCATTTCGTTTTGCCGTACTTACTCGTCAATATGATATTGTCAACTCCCTCGTATTCTCCGGAGAAAACAGGAGCAATCATAATAATGACCACCAGTGCAAGCGCTACAAAGGTTCTCACCAGATTTCGGCTGGTAGAAAGCCAGCCATCCACATAACCGATTTTGATTTTATCGTCTCCGAACACGTCGGAAACACTTAACCCGTTCCAGTTTCCGTTCTGGTCAGAAAATCGTGCAAAGGCTGCCGACTGTATGGCGTTTTGATAGATATATACTGCATTCAGTCCATGTAAATCGGATGTCAGTGCAAAATCGGACATCATTTGCTGTACCTTTTCATCTGTCAGGATTCCTTCATACCTTGACGCAATTTCCTTGTCAATTTTTACCGCCGTTTTTCCAGAGCCTTCGCCGATATTCTGGTCAAAAGCATATTTGTTCTGATAGGTGGAAAAGGAAAGCAGGGCAGAAAACAGCAGGATTGCGACAAAAGCAATCAGCGCTAGACGTTTTGAAAAGATTTTCCGCAGTTCAAAACAGATTAGTTTTTTCATATTTCACGATCTCCTTTAAAATAAAACAAATACAGGTCTTCCAGTGTTGGCTGTACTTTTATCGCATGTTCAACAGGCGGACGATCTGCAATAATCCGCAAAACGGTTTGATTTTCGCCGGTATTCCGCAGATTGCTTGTATTGCAGGAAGCTGCATATTTTTCTGCCATTCCGGTCGGAACGGTACATTCCCATACCTTACCGTCAATTTCTGAAGTGATCTCCTGCGGATTTCCAAAGTGGATAATTTGTCCGGACTTCATCATCATGATTTTTTCTGCAATAAACTCCACATCGGAAACAATATGTGTAGACAGGATTACAATGCGGTCTTTGGAAAAGGCGCTGATCAGATTACGGAAGCGGACGCGCTCTTTCGGGTCAAGCCCTGCTGTCGGTTCGTCCAAAATTAAAATGTGCGGATCATTGAGCATAGCCTGTGCAATCCCCAAACGCTGTTTCATACCTCCTGAAAAGGTTTTGATTTTACGTCGGCTGTCTCTTGATAAGTCTACTGCTTCCAGTAATTCGTGTGATCTCTTTCGTGCCAACTTTTCGTCCAATCCTTTTAAAGCAGAAACATAAAGCAGAAAGTCAAATGCTGAAAAATCAGGGTAATATCCGAAATGCTGCGGCAGGTAACCCAGGAGATTCCGGTATTTTTCACCCAGTCTCACAATGTTTTTGCCATTCAGTAAGATTGTCCCGGAAGTAGGGTCCTGAATATTGCAGAGCAGCCGCATAAAGGTTGTTTTTCCTGCGCCGTTTGCACCCAGCAGACCGTAAACGCCGTTTGTCAATGTGATGTTCAAGGTGTTTACGGCAGTTTTGGAGCCGAATTTTTTCGTCAGCTCAATTGTCTTTAGTTTCATAAATAAGCTCCTTTCTCCATAGGGAGCAATAAAAAATACTCTCCATGTGTTTTCATGGAGAGTATAAAGGATGAATATCTACTTTTTATCTACAAGGCAGAAGCTTTGAAATAGGCGGATACAGTAGCTCCGACTGTAACATTCTCAATCTTTAAATAGCCGTT
>CALWWT010000271.1 GCA_944385325.1 uncultured Clostridia bacterium
TTTTAGTTGGATACGGTCCAAAACGCCGACTTGCTAACATGTGAAAAGACCTCTGACTTTGTAACCTCATATAAACGGCAAATGACTCCTCGAACGTGCAACCAGCGCACTTTATGTTCGAGGAGTCATTTCTGCTCTTCAATATTCAATGGTCTTTTCCTTTCTTTCCAGTTTTCTGGAATCAACTTTTTTCTGCTTTTTCGTTCAATAAACCTTGGAGGATCTTTCGAAATTCGCAGTTGAACTGAAGCTGCAATTTATGAAACTGCATCGCTTTTACTCTGATCTTTTGGTTACGCAGGATCTACATTATCTGTCTGATTCTTTATTCAATGGCAACTGCTTAAATCTGTATAACTATTGTCATATAGATTTCATTGGAGTAATGACATCAGGCGGATCTTTGACCATCACATTTTCATTTTGAATATGAAGCCTTTCAATCACTGATCCAAATTTAGTCTTTATTCGATTTTTATCATTTCACTGAAATTTTGTTTACCCTTATTCATTTTATTTAAAATCCCACCGCAATTTTAAACTATCTGTTTTCAGGAAAACTTTTTCAGTTTATTGATTTTGTCAAATAATGATTTTTTGTTTCATTTACTGATAGCCTATATTCATTTTTATTATTGTGATGACAAAACAGATTTTTTGTTTTTTAGTCTTTAAATGTCTTCTTATTTATTTTGTCTTTCATATGATTTGAATCTGTCATTTTTTAAATTCAGATCCCACCGTAATCCAAATTTATAAATGATTTTCATCTCTCATATGAATTTCAAAATTCATATTCTTACATTTTTGGACTTAAAACTTAAATCAATCTGATTTGGCTTATCCATTCCATTATTTTCTGCTCAGCCGGTTTCCTTTATGCTGCATATGCCCGGTTTTATGACCGTCAATATGGGCGGTAAATAAACTTGAGCGGATCAGCTTTTCTGAGAAAGAACAGCCATTTTTCTACCTGGAACATTTTTACAATCCTCTTTTTAGAAAAGAAGATTTTTGTGTTTTAGTAGTACATTGGTCTAATCCTCATGGAAAACTGTGGTTGGGCAATTGATCAGGCTAGTACATCGGAGTATCCCTTTCGAGTCGCCAGATGAAATAATCATCTGTATTTTTTGGATATCTGTTGTGCTTGTTTTTGATTATCCAATGATTTTTTCTGTTAAACAGATCGAATCAATTTGGATAAAAACATTTTAACCGTACATTGGATTATCCCTTTACCCGTATTGTGGAACTTCTTTCTGTACAAAACCTAAGCAGAAATCTTACACCGAAATCCAATTGGGTTTTGCAATTGCTTTTCTTTATAATCTTTTTTTCAAATATCCTTACTTCGGATTTCTGATCAAGATTATTTTGAAAAGACTTTTATACCTGCGTTTCTCAGATCAAAATATCTGCGAAACAATTTTCATCTGTACATTGGAGTGTCCCTTTCATCAGGATTCTGTATGCCTTTTTGTTTCTGGAAGTCAGATTGGTTTCGTCCTTACCATCTATTAAAAAGGTATTCTAGAATATATCTATAAGGAACTTTCCTTCATAATATTCAATTGTCAGTCAAACGAATTTCTTATTTTTATATTTAATCCAAATCTGTCTTAAACAGTTATCAGATTATCTAAAAATAAGATTTTCATCTGTACCTAATGAATTCACCTTTGAATTCATACATCAAAATTCCAACCTGTTTTGAATTTTCAATTCCGGTTGTATCACTTCATAAATCAAACGGTTGGAACGCATCCAAATTATCCGTTTCTTTTATAACCGGTAACTGCTTCCAACAACAGCGTTGGAAAGAAATTTGTTCGGTTCATCTGCCATTGGAATCAGTCCTTTCTCTTTTGGATTGGTACGCTGTCCGTACCTGACATGATGTTCTTTTCCCTCAGCTAAACTCATCGAGGAAGAAGTCTTTTGAAGAATTCCATCATGTGATCCTCTTTTAAAATCAGAGGGTTTTTAAACACTTCTTTGTGTTTTATTTTTTATCCCTTCCTGATTGCATCTTTAGTATAACACCGGGATTTTGTTTTGTCAATACTTTTTTTCAAGATTTTTTTATTTTTTTGTATTTTTTATCCAGATATTTTTCACATTGAAGGTGATCTGCACTTTTCCGTACTGTGGACGGACACATTTCGGGATTTTGACACCTCGGACGGCAGACAAAGTATCTTTACGAAATGGACATCTCTGCTCTGCCGCGATTTTACAAAAACGTATTGACTTTATCCGGTCTATCGCATACAATAATATCATACGATTTTGCTTGACAGGTCAGCTTCTGCAGGCGTCAGGCTGAGAACCGGTCAAACGGCCAAATGGGAAAGGAATGATGATCATCATGATCGAATATTACCACGAACTGGAAGAACCCGAGCTGCTTACCCTGCAGGATGAAGAAGGCGTTGAAAGCGTCGTCGAACTGCTGGCGCAGATGGATGTGGACGGTAAGTCTTACGTCGCTGCTACCCCTCATCTGGATGACCCCACACAGACGCTGGGCGAAGACGCTGAGTTGATCGTCCTGGTCAGCGAAGAAGAAGACGGCGAAGAATTCCTCGCATCGATTGATGACGATGACGAATATGAAAAGATCGGCAACCTGTTTTTGGAAAAGCTGATGGGATATTACGAGGACGACTCTGAGGAAGAAGAGTAATTTTTCCAGGCAGACGGTCTGAACAGAACACCGGTTCTGACAGCCGCCTGCCTTTTTTGCGTTTTGAAAAAATGGGAATGAGAGACTGCTTATGAAACTTGACATTTTGAAAAAAAATCCGCATCCGGACGATTTTCGCAGCCAGATCACCAAACTGGTCATCCCAATCGTCCTGCAAAACCTGCTGAGTGCGTCGGTCAACTCAGCCGACGTTGTCATGCTCAACTTTGTCGGGCAATCATCCATCTCTGCGGTATCACTGGCAGCACAGTATACCAGTATCCTGTTTATGATATTTTTCGGGCTTGGGACAGGCGCTTGTATGCTGGCGGCGCAATACTTTGGAAAGGGCGATTTCAAGGCAGTCGCAGCTGTCCAGGGGATCGCGCTGCGGTTTTCGATGGGGTTTGCGGCGCTGTTTGCGCTGGGCGCGCTGACGGTGCCTGAGCTGATGATGACGCTGTTCACCAAAGATCAGGAGCTGATTGTAATCGGCGCCGGTTACCTGCGGATATTGAGCGTATCGTTTCTTTGCTGCGGCATTATTGAAGTTTACCTTTCGGTGCTGCGCAGTATCAGCCGGGTCATGATCAGCACGGCGCTGAACACCTTCACGTTTACAATGAACATCCTGCTTAACGCGGTGTTTATTTTTGGGCTGTTCGGTGCGCCGAAGCTGGGAGCGGTCGGTGTAGCGATCGCGACTTCCCTGTCACGGCTGATGGAGCTTGGGCTGTGCTTTATCGTGTCGGCGAGAAGCCGAGACATCAAGCTGGATTTTTCGGCGATGTTTATCCGAAATAAGCTATTGTTTCAGGATTTTGTCCGGCTGTCACTTCCGGCGCTGGGCAACGATGTTGTATGGGGCGTCGGTTTTTCGATGTATTCGGTCATTATCGGGCATATGAGCTCGGACGCGGTCGCGGCAAATTCATTTGTTGTAGTAGTACGCAACTTCGGCACCATCCTCTGTTTTGGACTGGAAAGCGCCGGCGGCATCCTGCTGGGGCAGATCATCGGCGAAAACAAACTGGAGCTGGCAGCGGTATATGCCAAAAAGCTGATGAAACTGACGGTCATTTTCGGTGCCATCGGCGGACTGATCGTACTGGCAGCCATTCCGGTGGTAATGGGTTTTGCGTCGCTGACCGAGACAGGTATGTATTACCTCAAGTATATGATGCTGATCAATACATATTATATTATGGGCGCAGCGGTCAACACCACGCTGATCGCAGGTGCTTTCCGGGCGGGCGGTGACAGCCGGTTCGGGTTTGTCTGCGACTTGATCGATATGTGGGTCTACGCGGTTCCGCTCGGGTTCTTTGCAGCGTTTGTACTGAAGCTGCCGGTTTTGTGGGTATATTTTCTGCTGTGCACCGACGAGTTTGTCAAGTGGCCGTGGGTCATCCGCCACTACCGCAGCGGCAGGTGGCTCAAAAATATCACCCGTGACAACCTGTTTGAGGAACCGGTCAAAACAGAATCCGTTTCAGCCAAATGACAGGAATGAGGGGCAGATTGTTGAAAAAATGTTTTCTTTTGGCAAAATTTTCTTAAAAGTAAATCTTTCCTCTTGATTTTGCCCGGAAATTTTGATATACTGTTCTCACACAGAACAGTAGACTTTCTGCCTTGTGCGAGTAAGTGTGGTGTTTTAAATCCGAACACATTTAAAACGGGAACCGGTCTCCGTATACAGGACTGCAGACCTCCCGGCTTTGCCGGAGGAAGGGAGCGCGAGCGTTACGGGACGGTACCCACCTGCTGAGAAGCGGGTTTATATTCCACGCGACGGCAAGGCGGGTCACTTTAAAAGCAAAAGGCTTCTGCGAAAGCGGAAGCCTTTTTCATTTGTTGAAGGATTTCGGTAAAGGAGATTTTTATATGTCAGAAAATTGGCAGGCGCGTCAGGCGCTGCTGCTGGGTGAGGAAAAAATGGCGCTGCTGGCTGAAAAATGTGTCGCGGTGATCGGGCTTGGCGGTGTCGGCGGCGCTTGTGCAGAAGGATTATGCCGGGCAGGCATCGGGAAGCTGGTGCTGATGGACCATGACGACGTGGACGAAACCAACATCAACCGCCAGATGATCGCGACCAGGGATACCATCGGTGTCCCCAAAACCGAAGCCTGTGCCCGTAGAATGCTCTCGATCAACCCCAGGGTGCAGATTGTGCAGCTGCCTGCCTTCTATGGCGCTGAGACTGCTCCAGCGCTGTTCAGTGAGCATCCCGATTATGTTGTCGACTGCATTGACACCGTGACCGCAAAACTCGATCTGGCGGCGCGCTGCCAACAGATGGGCATCCCGCTGCTGATGAGCCTTGGGACTGGCAACCGCCTTGACCCGACCGCCTTTACGATCGGAAAAATTGAGGAGACTGCCAGCTGCGGCGCAGGCGACGGACTGGCAAGAGTGATGCGGCGTGAAACCCGTAAACGTGGACTGACGGCATTTGATGTGCTTTATTCCACCGAACCGCCGGCAAAAGCTGTAGTAGCTGGTGACGGACGGTATGCACCCGGTTCAATTTCCTTCTGTCCGCCGGTTGCCGGGCTGATTGAAGCCGGATTTGTCGTTCGGAAACTTGCCGGAATCGACGCAAACGGCAGCAAGAAGGCAAAAAAATAATAAAACGAAATATCCGCAGAAAACAAAACCTGCGGATATTTTTCTGCATATGAATCAGTGGGCAGTAGTAAAAAGAGCATAGAAATCCTGTTTGTTTTCCATCAGCTCCTCAAACCGTCCCCGCTCAACAATGCGCCCGTTTTTCAAAACCAGAATCTGGTCATAGCGGCACAATAACTCTTCATCCAGCGTATGTGTAACCACTATGCGGGTCAGCTCGGAAAGATTCAGGATAGAATCCATTACATGATATGCCGTTTCCCGGTCAAGGGATGCTGTTGCTTCGTCCACCAGGAGGACAGGGGTCTTTTGCAGCAGGCTTCTTGCGATGGAAATGCGCTGCTTTTCACCACCGGAAAGTTTATTCCCGTTCTCGCCGCAAAGATACTGCTCGCCTTTTTGATCAATAAGTTCCGTCAGACCAGAGCGTTTAATCGCGCTTTTTACGTCCATCTGCTCGAACGGACGCAGCAGCGTAATATTATTCCAGACTGTATCATTGAACACAAACACATTCTGATGGATAATCGACACAATCTCATACAGGCAGTCACTGCGGATATTTTGAAGTTCATATCCATCATAAGTGATTTCGCCCGAATATGTACTATGGCTTGCCATAAGCAGATTCAGCAGGGTGGATTTGCCGCTGCCGGAGGTGCCTACAACCGCATAGCTTTTGCCCTTTTCAAAGCAGACATTGAGATTGTGCAGCACCTGGTTCCCACTCTCATAACCAAAGGAAACATTTTTGAGCTCTATGCCATGAACAAGCTGTACCGGGATGATCTCGCCTTCCTCGCGGACGTTTTCTTCCAACGATGCAGCCATTTTGTCGATCAGCCCGGCAGCCGATTTGCGCTTGGCAAAAAGGTCCATCAGCTCACCGACCGGATTGATGACATTCGCCGTCAGATCAAGAAAAACAATCAGCACACCAGGTGTCATAGGATATCCGGCAAGGACAAGGTAAATTCCCGTAAGAAAGGTGCCGAACTGACTGGCAACGCCGGCTATACCGCCCAGCATTTGAATAAATATGGTTACTTTCCTGCGCAGACACTTTTCCTGTTCCAGAGATGCGTTTTCCTTTTTGAACAGCTCGATTATCGCCTTTTCGGTCTTAAAGCTTTTAATCACCGGAAAACCGGAAAGACTGTCTTTTAAAGAGGCAAGAAAAACTTTATTCTTGTCTGACACCCTGATTTCTGCCTTCTCCATCTGCTTTCCTGCAATCAATGAAACGCCAATTGGCAAAAGAAAGAATACAACAGCTGCAACCGTTAACAGTGGGCTGTACCACAGCATCATAGCGACCGAGCCGGTCATCAGCACCAGGTTAAAGAGAAGATCAAAACCATTCTCAACATAGTTGGTTTCAATCGTTGTTGCATCATTGGTAAATGCAGAGAGATAATCTGCGGTCGTCTCCCGGTTGAAAGAATCGATGTTTTTTTGCATCAGCTTTGTAAAGGCAAGGTTCTTAAACTGTGACATTGCCTTTTTGACAAAGTGCGGTTTGGAAAAATAGTTGAGACCTTTGGTCAATACAATCAAACCGAGTGCAACAATCGTCAGCATCACCAGCTGCTGAAAAGATAAGGCTCCTTCCAGTCCCGAAGCGGCATCGATCATCTGCTGTATTAACCATGCAAGCACAAGATTCACACCACCAACCAGTACCGTTGAAAGCAATGTCCCCAAAAATGCGATCCGGTTTCCACGGTAAAATTCAGCAGTGTATATCTTCCGTTTTTCAGCTGATTGTTTGTTCATTGAATATCTCCTCCCACATGGCAGAAAAAGCGGCAGAGTCTTGTTCTTTTACCAATCGTCCGACACCGTCGATCGCTGTTACGCCATAGTCATCATAAACGGTAGCGGTATCTGTCACAGCAAATTGAATACAGTTTGCATCATAAGTCGGTGAGGAATCAAAACGTAACGCAAATTCTTTTGCACGTCGTAACTCTGCCTTTGCAGAATCAATCTCTCCCAGATGCAGATACGCAAACGCACCGACAGCCATCAATATCGAGAGCAGTTTATCAAGACAGCTGATTTTGTCCGGTATCATGACGCTTTTGGCAGAAGCTTCTATCCAGCGCACAACGGCAATCACATCACGGTATTGCTTCCGATTCATATAGACATTGATATAACCGCTGGCAATATCAAACTGTTCATAAAAATTATACAGCATGGCGAGAGAAAGGTATTTGACCGCCTCCTCTGATTGACCCATATCTGCCAATATCGAACCCAGCAGCGCATTATGCACTCCGCAGGGGTTGTTATTTTTTAAAATCTCGACAGCTTTTTCCTTTTTGCCAAGGCTGCGGTATATCTGCGCCATATTCAGCTGGATGGATGCAATGCTGATTTGTGAGTCTGTATTCTGGCTAAACAATTCGCAGGATTTCTCATATAGTTCCAATGCCCGCTGATTATATTTCTGTTCTGTGGAATCTGCTCCTTTCACTCGGTAAAGTTCGGCAGCATGATAGATAACGGTAAAATCATGCGGATATTTTTTAATCGACTTTTCAATCTCATTAAAAGATACATCGGCATTTTTATCGTGCATATAAGCCTTCAGCTGTTCAATGAACAACTCCTTGCTTTTGCTGCGCATCTGATACCCGAGCAGCACATCTGCCGAAACCTCAAAAAAGTCGGCAAGATCCAGTATAATCCCTACTTCCGGTGCAGACAAACCCAACTCCCATTTTGAGATGACGCCTGCTGATATATTCAGGGCTTCTGCGAGCTGCTCCTGGGTAAGTCCTCTTTCTTTGCGAAATGCTCTGATATTTTCCGACAGTTTATCTTTCATAAGCTCCTCCGTTTTTTCTGTGCATCTATATTGTATCACTCCTGTCTTTTAAACTGAATACTCAATTTGGATAGAACGTTGATAAAAAATTCCATAAACTGTTGAAAATACAAAGCTTTCAATCAACTTTCCAGACCACTGTCAAAAAAGCACTATTTTCCTTTCACACAAACCATTCATACCCCAAAACAGCATGGATGGAAAGTCCGGTTGCGCGGATGTAAACTGAAACTGATAGACCTTTTCCCCGCCAAATGGTATAATAATCCCAGAAAGATACCACACCAAGGAGGTCAGCTTATGACGTTTGGAGAAAAGCTTCAGCTGCTCAGAAAATCAAAAGGCTGGACACAGGAACAGCTCTCCGCACAGATCAATATTTCCCGGCAGGCGCTCTCCAAATGGGAATCAGGCGCTGCCATGCCCGATACCGAAAATGTCATCCGGTTAAGCCGCCTGTTTGCGGTTTCGACCGATTATCTGCTGCTGGACGAATACGACGAACCGGTACAGAATTATCCCGAAAAGGATTGTTTGCCGCCATCCAAAAAGAACACCGCGCATTTTGAACGCATGATAGCCGGCAGTATTGCAGCCGGGCTTTCGGTGGTGATTCTGCTGGTGGTTGGTGTACTCAGTTCGGTAACCCCTGCGGTTTATTCCGTTTCACCGGCAGGTGTGGAATGGACAAGGGTCTATACCGGTCTGTCCGCTTTTTTGAAGGTGCACAATCTCGAATGGTTCTGGTGGTTATGGGTCATTGCCCTGATCGGTGGCGTTATCACCCTGCTATACGACCGGATGCGTCCGGTATTGCAGCGGTTTATAGAGCTTCTCCGCAACCGGTCAAAACATTTTTGAATAGCCGCACTGCTTCACACAAAAAGCCTGCCGTTTTTAAAAAACGGCAGGCTTCATCTGCTGATTTTAATTACTCAACCGGATAGCAGGCCGACGCGCCGCCATGAACAGCACGTTCCGCCTTTCTGCCGAACATCTCGGTCACCGGCGCAAAGCCGTAACCCGCAAGGTTTTCCATCTTCTTCTGGGTACCAGCGAGGATTTCGCCGTCCAGCGCGATAAAATCACGGATATACTGCTTGCTGATCGGGCTGCCGTTGTGAGCCGGGCAGACAAAATCATATTCACTTTCCCTTGCCAGCAGTTTTTCCATATTCTGTTTATGCAGTGCAGCCTGCTCCTTGCCTGTCAGGTCGGGACGCAGGAAGAGTACCTGACCCGATTCCAGTTCGTCGCCCGAATAGACGCAGCGGCTCTTGTCGTCAATATAAGCAAGGCTTCCCGGATGATGGCAGCCGATCGCAACGACACTGACCTTGCGTCCGCCCAGATCGATCACATCGCCGTCATGCAGGATATTGATCTTATAGTCGGGATGCGGCATTGCAAGAAAACGCTTGGTCATTTCCTCGCCAAATGCATTTTTGGCATCCTTGGAAGCCGCTTCGCTCATCCAGGCTTCTTCCCAGAGAGCATTGCCGCCGGTATGGTCAAAATGACCGTGGGTATTGCAGACCATAACAGGCTTATCGGTGATCGTCTCAACGAACGCACGCAGATCACCGTCGCCGTAAGCGGTATCGATCAGCATCGCCTTTTCACTGCCGATCAGCAGGTAGCAGTAAAGCGTTCCATGATAGCAGATGACCCAGGTATCCGGGAAGTTCTGCCATTTGCCGTAGATATATCCATGCTCATTAACATTGGGGTTTGCCATTTTGACCATCCTCTCAGGTAAAAGTGTATAAGTTTTATCAGATAGTTCTATAATAGCACATTCCATCCTATCCATCAAGCAGACATTCTATCCTCAAACGGCAGAAAATTATCTTCTATACGCAAAAAAGGGACGGAAAAAACCGTCCCTTCAGGCTGTCGATAAAATCAATCGCTCGTTCTCTTTTTCCGCCATTGCCATGCTTCGCATGGGCAATGGCTACGTTTTTTAATGAGGTTGCGCGCCAAGGCG
>CALWWT010000272.1 GCA_944385325.1 uncultured Clostridia bacterium
TTTATGGAGTTGCGCGCCAAGGCGCGCGCAGGGCTGCGCCCTGCACCTGCTGTTCTCTAAACAAGGGTTTGTCCAATCTTGAGCAGTAAATTTGCCAATCCCAAAAACGTTTTTCGACAATCTCAAACCTCTCAGGCTTTTGAAATAGCCTGAGAGGTTTTTGTTTACATAAACTGAGCAAAAACCGAAGCGCCGATGACCGTCAGAAGACCTGATACCGCAATTGCCAGACTGCTCATTGCGCCTTCGACCTCTCCCATTTCCATCGCTTTGACTGTGCCGATGGCATGTGCAGAGGTTCCGAGCGCCAGACCTCTGGCAATCGGTTCCTGGATTTTAAAAAGTTTGCAGACAGCTTCAGCAATGATATTTCCTAAAATACCGGTAATGATAATCACAGCGACCGTGACAGTAACAATGCCGCCCAACTCTTCGGATACACCCATTCCAATTGCTGTGGTAATAGATTTTGGCAGAAGGGTGACATACTGCTCGTGGCTGAGATCGAAAAGCCGCGAAAGGATCAGGATGCTGGTGAGACTGGCAAGGACGCCCGAGACTGTACCGGCAAGGATAGCTTTCCAGTGATGTTTAAGGGCGGTTAGCTGCTCATAAAGCGGAACGGCAAGGCAGACGGTTGCCGGCGTCAGCAGATAACTCAGATACTGAGCGCCGTCGTAGTAGGTCTGGTAATCAATTTTCAGCAGACACAGTGCGGCGATAACAAAGATAATGGCGATCAGCAGCGGATTGAGTACCGCGAGTTTGAATTTCTTTTTCAGCAATACTCCAACCTCGTATCCCAGCAGGCTGATAAATACGCCAAAAAAGGCGGATGAAAACAGCATTTCTTTCATTTGCGCCTGTCCTCCTTACGGATAACCCACTGTGTAATTCTTCCGGTCACAGCCATGACAACTATCGTGACCAGTACAGTGATGACGGCTGCGGGAATCAGAAAAGAGCGTAAACTGCTCCATTGTTCCATCAGACCTACAGCGGCAGGAATAAACATAACCGCCATGATGTCGATCAGAAAACGGGCGGTTTTCTGAACTTTTTCCAGCTTGAGTATACCGCTGATCAATGCGGCAAGCATGATCGCCAGACCATATATGCTGGCTGGGATTGGCAGGGGGATTAGAAAATGAAGCAGTTCTCCAATAAAGGAGATGGAAAGAATAATGAGCAGTTCTAATATATAATTCACAAAAACAACACTCCTTTTCTGTATCTGATGACGGAATAGATTATAGCACACCGAATCCTATCCGACAATAGGCAAACTGGTATGACAGTAATTCCCTGAAAATTTATGACATTCCGATCAAAAAGACAATATGCGCAAACTGATATTTTATCTGCTTTTGATGTAAAATATGTTCAAGATTTGCGTATATTGCCCGAATGTTGTGCATCTTTTTCTTGACTGACCCTGTTTGGATATGATATGTTATATATATGAAGAAATAAAAAACGGCTTTTAAAGGAGTTCATATGCCAACAACTTACGCGCATTCTAGGTTCGGCAGAGAGGTGGCAAGTTCCCTTTCACTGCCAAACAGAGAAATTGTTCAGGCTTTTCCGGAACTTTATGCGATCGGACTGCATGGACCTGATCTGTTTTTTTACTACCAGCCGCTGATTCCCAATGCTCTTGGAAAATTTGGCGGAGAACTGCATGGTAAAAGCGGACGCGATTTTTTTAAGGAGATGTCCCGTCCGCTTGCCCGTACCGGATATGCCAACCGTGCGGCAACTGCTTATCTGTATGGATTTATCTGTCACTTTGTGCTGGACAGTATTTGCCATGGTCTCATTAACCGAGAGGTTTCTGAGAAGGGAATATCACATGCGGAAATTGAGAGCGAGTTTGATCGTCTGCTGATGACCTGTGACGGATTGGAGCCGGTTTCTCATCCGCTGACGGAACATATTCATCCGACATTGGCAAATTCCAGTGTGATCAGCCAGTTTTTTACAGGCGTTTCTGCCCATCAGGTACAAAAGTGTCTGCGCCGGATGATTGGTTACCACAAACTTTTGCTGGCTCCTCAGCCGGTCAAACGCAAGTCGCTGGAATGGGGAATGCGTATCATCGGACGGTATGAAGACCTTTCGGGATTGATGATCAGTTTGTCTCCAAATCCGGTCTGTGAAGAAATTTGTGTTCAGCTGGAGAGTTTGTATAAACAGGCTGTTCCGGTTGCTGTCAGATTGATTGATGGGTTCAAGAATGGGAATTTGTCAGATTCTGCTTATGACTTAAATTTTGAATCGGAGATACCTCATTGAACTGCGGCTTTACAATGACCGATATTTTAAAAAGGGGCGTAATATTATGAAATCGCTGTTTTCTTTCAGGCTGACAAAGGCAGAGAAAAATTGGGTTTTATATGATGTGGGAAATTCGGCATTTATTTTGCTGGTATCGACCATTATCCCGATTTATTTTGATTACCTGGCAGAATTGGGTGGATTGTCATCGGTAGACTATCTGTCGTTTTGGGGTTACGCGGCTTCGATATCCACTCTGATCGTGGCATTAATCGGTCCTGTTGCCGGAACACTCGCCGATTACCAAAACTTTAAAAAGCCGGTTTTTGTGGTATCGCTTGCGGTAGGGTGTATAGGCTGTCTGCTGCTGGGATTGGCGCAGCAGTGGCTGATCTTCCTGATAATCTTTGTAATAGCCAAAGTGGGGTATTCTACCAGTTTGATTTTTTATGATTCTATGTTGGCTGATATTACGACGCCTGACCGAATGGATAATGTGTCGTCTCACGGATATGCCTGGGGATATATCGGAAGCTGCGTTCCCTTTATTGTTTGCCTTGGCGTGGTGCTGACAACAGGGCAGACGGGTTTGTCCATGTCCACGGCTATGATGATTGCATTTGCAATTGTCGCGCTGTGGTGGGCTGCCAACTCGGTTCCTTTGCTGAAAATCTACCAGCAGAAACATTGGGTGGAACGCAAGCCTGGTTCTGCAAGCAATAGCTTTAAACGGCTTGGCAGAACACTGTTGGGGCTGCGTAAGGAAAAACATATTTTGCTGTTTTTGATCGCCTTTTTCTTTTATATTGACGGCGTATATACTATTATTGAAATGGCGACTGCCTATGGCTCAGCGCTGGGACTGGATTCAACCGGTATTTTGCTTGCACTGCTGGTCACGCAGTTTGTCGCGTTTCCGTGTTCTATTATTTTTGGGCGATTGTCACAGAAATTCGCGTCTGATAAGCTGATCACTGTTTGCATACTCGCCTATTTCGGAATAGCGGTTTTCGCGATTTTTATGAGCCGCCAGCTTCACTTCTGGATTCTGGCAGTTGCGGTCGGCATGTTTCAGGGTGGAGTACAGGCCTTGTCGCGTTCCTGGTTTGCAAAAATTGTACCGGCAGAAAAGTCAGGAGAATATTTTGGACTGATGGACATCTGCGGCAAAGGCGCGTCTTTCTTTGGAACCGGATTGGTCAGTATTATTTCCAGCGCAACCGGCGATATCAATCTGGGCGTTGGAATGATTGCAATTTTGTTTATAATCGGACTGGTTGTGTTCAGGGTAGCTGTTACATATACACCGGGAGTTGGGAATAAGCAAAAGTAATTATAGAATTGGAAGAGAGCACAGCATTTGTGCTCTCTTAATTTATATACAGATGAGGGATTCTCAATAAAAAATTGGGTGAAACGCAAAACAAATAGTAAAATATCCTGAATCAAAAAAATAAGGTTGACAAACCTTTCAGAGTGTGATATTATAGACAAGCTGTCGCGTGAGACGAAAGTCGAGACGCCGACAACGAAGCTTGAAAATTGTATCAGACGTCAAACGTAAGTCGGTAACTTTATGAAGAGTGCCAAAAAGTTTGGCAGGAAGCGACAGCTTCCTGAAAAAACTTTTTCAAAAAAACTTCAAAAAAGTACTTGACAAACGGAAAACAGTGTGGTACAATAAATAAGCTGTCACCGAGAGCAACTCGGATGAAAGAACGAGAGCGAAACGGCTGACAAAAAGGAAACTTGAAAATTAAACAGTATCGAATATGCGAATGAACGAAAACCCGGATT
>CALWWT010000273.1 GCA_944385325.1 uncultured Clostridia bacterium
AATGACATTCCCACTACCATACCTTTCTCTCCTTGCCTCTAGAGTCACCTCTATTTTACAAGGATTTTGATTTTAGTGGTAAACTTTTTCAGTGTCATTGTGGTCAACTATTAGAGTATCATTTACAACTTACATACAGACGGTTATTTCAGATATCATAATCCACCTGAAAATATTACGGTTGTTTGATGCTGGGCTCATATCAAGTTTGATGAGGCAGTGAAATCCCTACTCAAAAATAAAGCAAAAGAGAGCTTCACAGCTCAAGGACTGGCTTACTGCACAAGGCTTTTTGAAATTAAAAAAATTGGCAGACTTACCACCTAATGATCGATATATTTAGCAACTGGAACAGGAGAAACCTGTACTGGACACTTTTTGGGCGTGGGCAGATTTAAGAACTGCAGCATCAAAGTCTGTTTTGGTCAAAACACTCACCTACGTAAAGGAGCAATGGCCTTATCTGATCAATTACCTTAAGGATGGCAGACAGGAGCTTTCCAACAATCGGTCAGAAAGAAGCATTACGCCTTTTGTGATTGATCGCAAGAACCTTCTGTTCACCAATAACCACTGGATTTTCAGTATCATCTAGACTGCTATTAAGAACAGGTTGATCCCCTACAGATATCTAACCTGGCTTGACTCATGAAAACAGCTGCTTCTGCATATTCTACTCAGCTAAAACAAGTCCACAAGCAGCTGCCATGGTATGCTCAGACAGAATGCTAAACCAAGTAAATACAAATATGGATTTACCGTTTCAGAAAAGAAACTTTGAGACAACTTTTTGGTATACTGGTTAAATTGACGCTTATCCATCAACTGCTTCAGATCCTCATTTGTAACGCTTGCATCCAACGGCCATATGATCCCTAACTACCTTACAGTATCTAACAAATTTTTCACTTTTTTCTTGAAACTACTCCACTACGTCCGATTTGTGGATTGCTGTATCTAAGGCTCTTAAGACGTAGAAATTCACTGTAATCCAACAAAATAGCTCCTTCCTTGTCAAATTCACACATATCGTGCCAATTCACTCTTACAGTGCCATCATAAAGTGGTTAAGTTTTCCTGGAATATATTATCAATTTTTAGTGAAATGCTAATTGATTTTTAACGCGCAGGTTGACAATTGAGTACGGCATATACATGCTAAAGCCCACTTGCCATAGACAAATTAAAAAAACTCCTCCTGAAACAAACTATTGACATCCAAATCAGAAAGGCCTACATCTACCAAGCTGTCGATATACGTATCCATAGAATCTGTTACAACCTTATCCCATAAACCACTTGCTTTTAATTTTTCTGCAAGCTTTGATGCTGGAATTCGTGTGCCAAAAGTTTTATTAATTTCTTTCTCAAGGTTATTGATTGACATTGTACCATATAAGGATGCAAACCACTCGCAAATCCGACTCAGGCTTAACGAGCTACTCTCAAGTGAAAGAATTATTCCACCGGATACAGGAAGAGAGGATATTCCCTCCTGTTGTCTCATAATACAAGTCAACATCCAATCGTTTCCTTGTAGCTTCTGAATGAGAGGAAGATCTTCAACTTCGCGCCAGATACTCCGACCATTGAAGAAAAGGCGCTGATAGAAAACAGACATTGTCGACTGAATCTCTCTCATTTCGTCTACGCTAAGCCCATATACCTCCTTAATTTTTACCTGCGACATTAAAATTTTAGGAGCAGTCTCTACATATTCCAACGACTTTTTCTTTTTATCAAGAGCTGTGATGAACATTCCTAGGTTGAGCATACGACGATCAAGAGTACTAAGGTCTATAATATCTTTTGAAAATACCATTTCGTCGAAGAATTTGAGTGTTGTTCCATATGAAGCGTCATATGCGTACGATGTATGAAGAATATAACCAATTCGCCGGAAAGCAGCTGTATTAATAGCATCATGGGTGGTATACATGCACACCCTGTCAAATAGGTCTTCAATGTCCTCAATAAACCACATCGGTTTTTCTTTCAAAGCTGTAAGGACAGACGGCACATCTTTTTTATCAATAGCAGGAACGTCTATACTGTATTGTCCGTTCACATAATATTTGCTAAGTGCATTGGAAATAACCGGATTTCCCTGCGCAGACCTTATTCCGAATCTTTCTTCGTAGGCTTCATAATAATCCAGAAATGCTACAGGTGAGATTTCCTTCAGAAGTTTTATTGCTTGAGTTTTTTCGGATACATCTCCTAGGACCATCACGGGAACCCGGCGACAATGAATCGGAAAAAGCTTTGCATTCCACATCGAAAGAGAAGATTTAATAACATAGAACAATTCATATCCATCTCGAATATCCAGTTCTTCCATCACGTCCTGATAATCACGAAAAATCAGTTCGGAGGAAACAACCATATTCTTATACAGAGTAAAGTCAATTTTCTCCCATATTATATGCGGATCCGCATCACAGTATCTGACTTTATTGTCACAATCAAACACGATTCCCTTTGTATTTCTAAGATAATTTACGACGGTGCGAATATTAATTTTCAAACGATCCACAGGATATCTTTTTTTTTGGATATAGCGATAATACTCGTCCACAAATTCATCACTGCTGAGAGAATTGTCAGAATTGCTTATTAATACCCTCATTATCATTTCGTTTTTGGAAACTGCCTTTTTTGCGTCGCTCTCTTCTTTTTCGTGCAGATATTCAGTCAACTGACTTTTCCATAATCCTCTGTATTTAGCTAAAGAGTCGTTTGTAAGTGTAGTTTTTCCCCGCCGATACCGAAGGGACAAATATTCATATCCTTCTTCTGTTATCTCCGGAAAAATTCTACAAAATTCACATTTCGAAAGGGAAAAGTACTGATATAGTGTGCTAAAATAGTCTTCAAAGAACAATGGAAATTTGCGAATAAGTTTAATAGTTATTTGCCTTACACGTTCGCGGGTTAAATCGAATTCTTCACCAATATCTTGAAGAGTTTTTCCTTCTATTCTAAATCGAAGTATCTGAGAAGCTCTATCATTTGGATCACATACTTTATCAAAACCCTCAAGAAAAGTATCCCGTGAGATTAGAAAAGCATCCTCACAACGGGTAAGAATACCTGTTTCAAGAGCTGTGTCAACTAGAAGAATAGGTTGAAAAGTAAGTGTACTTAATTCAGAAGACATTGTATTTTCTGGAATAACGCCTTGATTTGATATTGACGTCAAAAAATTCTTAATCGTGTTTTGAATTGCTGGAAGAAGGAGAACTGTTTTCAAAACACCTTCATAATTATTACTTTGAATTTGATCCAGTACCCCAGCTTCATTTATATAATCAAATAATTGTTTCCAGTATAAGTGTACAATTGGGTTGAGATCTACTACTATTCTTTGAAGCAGAATCTTGATAGATGGATCAATATTGCCCGGTAAAGAGTCGCTTTTACATGAGATATTCTCTTGAATCCACCGGTTAATATATTCCTTAATTTCAATGACTGACTTTTGACCTAATCCCTTTATCTGTGAAAAATCAACTTCTGACAATTGTGCAACTTTATCAATTGTTAAGTATCCTTTCCCTTGAAGTCTAGTATAAGAGCGATTTGAGAGTCCAAGTTCATCTATAGAATGTTGAGACATTTCATCCAATTGTTCAACCGTAAACATTATGGTCGTATCATTTTCAATGCAAGATTTGTCGGAGAGTTTTTCAGCTGCATCTTTAATGATAGAATCAGCATTTGCAATGACATTTTTTAGTTCCTCAAGCGACTTTGCTCCAATATTACTGTGTTCGGCAAAGTTTTCAATAGGAATTTCAATCATTTCATCAAAAAAATGAATTCCCATCCTATGTAACATATTACTTGTACGAGTAGAAATTTGTAATTGTTCAACAGGTATCCTAACCATTTCAATCACCGTTTCATTTAGTACTCAGGGTGAAATAGTTGATTATCATCTTCTTTGTCGTTTCGACTTTGGATAAGTGCATACTGATCAAAAATTATTTTATATGCATAATCAACCGTTTCATCAATATTAATTGTCGTGTTGCTTGAAAAAGTATCATAAAGGATCTCAATACCACCTAGTACGTATGTATTAAAAAGCACAAATGCTTTCGCCATGGCTTCCACTTCTTCTTGGGAAACTGGAGGTACTGCGTTGGCGTCCGCTCTATCTCTATAACGAAAACAGATACTCACACGTTCTTCTGACGTCCAAGATTGTGTGGTATCAGCAAGTATAACCGTTCGAAAAAGTTCGTTACATTTTACATGCTCCGTATTAAATGCATCTGAGTATATTCTTGCTCTGTCTGTAGAATCTGACTGCTCAGCCCGATGTCCATATAAAGCCCCAAGCGCTGCGCCAGCCATATAGACATCAATGTAACGCTTGAATGCTTTTGCATCGTTTACGAGATATTTTATATAAGTGGCATGTTTACCATAAATTGTATAATCACTTTCAAACATTACTTTACACCTCATTCCTCAATTTCTGTGTGGGATTCAGAATGTTTTTTGAGCTTGCAGTATTTTCCAACTCTTTCAGCCATTACGGGTTCAGCATACTGCCAGTCTTTTTCCATTACAAACATAATAACCTGATTAGCTACTTCAGGAAGCACAGCGGAAATATTTTTGATATGCGTTTCATCTGCATTTGAGAAAGGTGCATCCATAACAAGAGGATAAGCTTCGTTGTCCCATGCAATTGAATCAGTAGTACTATGTCCTAACGTCGCTTTCTCTTTTGCAAGATCCACAAGACCAGCAATAAAAGCAAAATTTTTAACACGTTTTAATCCTTCTGATTCACCTGTAATAATTTCTTTGCCGTTAAATTGAGCAAGCAATGTTACATGATACTGTCTGTCGATCTGAACTTTTCTTTGACCATGATACATTTTGCCAAAGATGTTATTAACACGTTCTTGAAGTCGACCACGCATTTCCTGTTCTTTTTCAACATATGTCTCATCAATCCAGTTACAGATTTGTTCTGCATAGGCAATATATGTAATAAGTTTTTTGTTGCGTTCAGAAGTAGAAACCAAACTATCATAAAGTTTTTGCGCTGATTCGATAGTACTTTGACAAGCTCCAATATCTTGGTAGCATCTAGCTTTTTTTACAGTCATTCGTTTGATATTTTCTTTTATTTGATTCATATCAGCTTCATAGCTACTCATATTTTCTTTGCCAAAAATACTTTCGTCAATACGAGCAATTTCATCTTCCAGAGAAACAATAGTATCACGATGTTTTTGAATCTCTTTATATTTTTGCTCAATTGTTGGGTAAAATGACTCGATATTTCTCCGGTCAGTTACAATTAATTGCTTAAAATTTTGTACAGCAGTTCCAACATGTACAGGAGGCAGAAAACGCAGCTCTTCAAGAATATGAAGATAGGCACTATTGCCAGTTTTTCCGTCTTCATCTACCTCAAGTTTTGCACCGCAAATACATCGTCCCCGCTTAATAATATCACGAATAGAAGCTTCAGTCATATCACGAATGCCACGATCGTCTACGTCTGCATTAACAAGACAAGCCTCAGCCTGATCCATTAGTGGAAGCATAAAATATATGATAGCCAAATTACTGAAATAGTCCAAAAAAAGCTTGTTGCAGACCTCTATTTCGCTATGTTCACTTTCAAGTCTACTCTCTAATGTTTGTTTTTTACGTTGTAATTCCGCAGTATTTTGATTATCACGAAGAATTTCAGATATTTTTTCTTTTTTTATATTAAGAGAAGCTATTTCTTTTTCAGCACTTTCAATCTCACTTTGCAAAGATTCCATACGTTCCGTTTCATACGCAATGGTTTCTTGTGCTTTTCTTGCTCGCTCATCTCCATCAGAATCCAAAGAAGCACTCCACTGTCCAATTGCAGTTGCTTTCGATGTACGTGACCCCAGATGCTTTCGTGCATTGCCGACTGCTGCAAGACCTAAAAGACCACGAACTGCATCTGATAAATCCTTTCTAGAACTAATATCAGAAACACGCTCTGTGTCAAAGAAAAAGTATCCCGACAGGGATTGAGGAAGTATGCTATTGATGATTTTTGACTCTTCACCTTCGCGTACTTGTTTAGTAAGTCCATTTTCTTTGTAGGAAACACTTAACTGGGGCTGCAATGCCGTCCAAGTTCCATAACCGCGATCTACATACGGTTGCTTCCGAAGAATAATGTATTCCATATCTTTATGTGCTAGGATCAATTCAACATATACTTCGCTTTTTTGCTGAATACCTGCAAGCTCATTTGCAATCTCAAAATTTAGCAAAAAATCCGGATTGCTATCTTTCGGAAAATCGGCAATACCATATAAGCACCAGTTAAAAGCTTGAAGAATGGTGGTTTTTCCAAAAGTGTTATCACCAAGCAAAACAGTGACATTTCTCTGCGGATTATTTGAGAATTCGAGTTTTTGCTTTCCCTTAAATTGTCGAAAATTATGTAGTGTAATACTTTTAATCAACATAATACCATTCCTTCCTTAATCAGCATTTTTTTCGATGATTTTGCGAATTGCCTTAACCATATCCTGTGTCGCATATTCACCGGTTTTGAGATTTTGTCGTTCCGCAGAAATAATTAGTTTTTTCATCTGCAATAATTTTTGGTCATTGATTGGAACTTTTTTAATTTCATCAGATAACATTACCACTAACCTCCTCACCTAACAGTTCTTCTTCCGATATATTGAAGCCATGTTTATGTCAAACCTCCGACAACGATCTG
>CALWWT010000274.1 GCA_944385325.1 uncultured Clostridia bacterium
CAGGATTTACTCAGGTTGCAGTATAGTGAAAATTTTCAGCTGGATGGGCTTCAGGAAGCCAATGTGGATTTGCAGCTTCCTCCTGGTGAACCCACACTTGCGACTGTTTACGGTACAGTGACCGATGGTACTGTCCCACTTGCCGACGCTACGGTCAAGCTTTTTGACAGCATCGGTATGCCGTATAAACACACACTTACCGATGCGGACGGTAACTATACCATGACCGGAATCCCGGTCGGAACCTACAGCCTGGCAGCGGTAAAGGATGGCTACCGACTGAGTGATGCGGCAGGGGTGACACTGACCAGCGGTCTGACCAATGAGGTCAACCTGATCTGTACGGAAGATGTGACTCTGTCACTTGGCGCGATTGCCGGTGTGCTGACGGTCGTCAATTTGCAGGGCGGTGCACCACTGTCGCTCGCAGGTGCTAAAATTACCCTTCAGACAGCAGATGGTACTAATGTGGCAGCCAACTTACACGGCGGCTGATGGTGAGTTTGCCTTTTACGATTTAGCGGATGGTGTATACACGCTGATTTCCGCGGCGGATGGGTATATGGCAACCTCTACGATGACTGCGGTCATTACAAATGGTTCTATCTCCAATATCAATATGTCCATGACGGTCGACAGCCGCACCTATAATGGTACGGTCAGCGGCATTATTCGGAATACTGCCGGTCAGGTTGTTGCCGGGTGTTTTGTCGGGTTATACGAAGTGACGGTGACAAGCGGTGTCAGACAGGAAAAGCTGGTTGCAGTCACCAAAACAAATACTGCCGGAAAATATCTGTTTGGCGGCGTAACCGGTGGAGAATATCTGGTCAAGGCAAAACTCGAACAGTAAAACCATATTGTAATCTGCTGACGGTTGGACAATATTTTTGTATAGTCGATGACCAGGAAGCAGATTGTCCGTTATATTTTTGGCCAGGGTATCAGCTGGGCAGTATTCGGGTATGTGTGGAAGATTACCACCTGTTTGACTGTGTAGAGTTGTGTTCCTGTTCCGGCTGCTTCAGCGATTCCCGAAAATTACTGTGCAGTGGAGCGGTTATTTTTGGATTTCTGTTTCCTGGTGAATATCATTTATCAGTAAAGAACCAGAACAGATCGGTTTCCATGTTCATTCGGCTTCCTCCCGGTGAAAATATATCGGTCTGCTGTCATTTGGACAGCTGCCGGTATCATTGGCACCGTGATGCCTTTCACTGCTTTTTCAACAGTCAGGATACAACGATGCAGCTGTTATAATACTCAGGAATGTAAACAGCAATTGAAAACCCCCCGGATATCCGATATAAAACGAAATGTTTTGGGATATCCGGGAGGTCATTTTTCATTTATGTAGCGGCAGGTTATGCGTTAAAGACAAATTTGTCCAGACGCTGCATCGCTTCGATCACCAGGCTGTGAGGAACCGCAAGGTTCAGGCGGATGGCGTAAGGACGGTTGAAGGGACGTCCGTCCTGCCAGATAACGCCAACGGCGACACCGGCGCGCAGCAAGGTATCAACATCGGTCTGGTGCTCCTTGCACCATTCTTCACAGTCGAGGTAAAGCATATAAGTCCCCTGAGGTTTGGCAAGGGTAACACCTTTAAAATGGGTGGTAATGTAATCATAAGCATAATTGACATTATCTGTCAGCACCTGACAGAGTTCATCGACCCATTCTTCACCCTCATGCTTATAAGCGCCGATCAGCGCGTGCATGCTCAGCACATTCATTGAATTATAATGTGTAGTATTTGCCTGCGCGTTGACACGGTCGCGGAGATATTTATTATAAATAATGTGATAGGAACCGATCAGACCGGCGAGATTGAATGTCTTGGATGGTGCATAAATCGCGATTGTGCGGTTTTTAGCATCGTCACTAATCGACTGTGTCGGGATATGATGGTAATCTGCCAGAATCAGGTCGCTCCAGATCTCGTCCGAAATGACAATGCAATCATTGCGGCGGTAAACTTCCATTGCCTTTTCGATTTCTTCCTTTTCCCAGACACGACCGGTCGGGTTATGCGGACTGCAAAAGATGGCGAGGTGGATGTTGTTTTCCTTGATTTTGCGGTCCATATCCTCGTAATCCATCCGCCAGATCCCATTCTCATCGCGATAGAGTTCGCTGTGTACAATGCGGCGACCGGCATTTTTCATGGTACCGGTAAAGCCGATATAGGTAGGCGAATGCAGCAGGACAGCTTCACTCGGCGAGGTAAATGCCTGAACGGCAGCAGAAACACATCCCAGAACGCCGTTTTCGTAACCGATTGCTTCTTCAGTCAGACCTTCCACACCATGCCGGATATTCTGCCAGCGGATGATCGAATCATAATACTCCTTGCTGGGTTTAAAATAGCCAAAGGCCGGATGCGCGACACGGTCAATAATTGCCTGCTGAATGGTCGGAACAGTTGCGAAGTTCATATCCGCAACCCACATCGGGATTTTGGAGAAACCCGGCTTTACCTCTGCGCCGGGAGTCGGGATGACATCGACCGCGATGGAATCCTTACCGGTACGGTCCATAATGGACGTAAAATCATATTTCATAATAGTACCCCTTTCACCAGTAGCGTTTCCGCAGTTTGACCGCAGAAGCGCATATTTCTTCATTTATATATATTAACATACATAGAGCTGGTTTTCAATGGATTTTATGACAAAATTCTATAACCTGTCAAAACTCGTAAAATATCGTTCCATCCGATTCAGGCGTCAGGGATAGAGTCACATCTCATAAATTTACATCGCTAAAATACCGGGCAAATACCTCATCTGCAAGCTGGATAATTTCTGTTTCCATCTGCCGGTAGCGTCTGAGAAGTTCTCTGCCCTGATCAGTCAGAACCATCTGACCGCCGCTGCTGCCGCCTTTTTTGCCGTCCATCAGCGAATATCCCAGTTGTGTTTCAGCGCGCCGGACGATTTTCCATCCCTTGGAATATGCCATACCCATTTCACGGCAGGCAGCGGAAAGAGAGCCTGTTTTTTCAACCCATTCCATCAGTTCGGCAATACCGGTTCCAAAGAGCAGATCATCCTTATAGATACGCAGTCGAATATGTAAACGCAATTTTTGAGAGGATTGATTCATCGGTTGAGTTCTCCTTTTTGCAGGTAATTATTTTCATTATAGCACGGTTTGAAGCAAGAGAAAACAGTGCTAAAAAAATATTGTCGATTTTTTGAAATTAGGGGTTGACAAATTGCATTTTTGCTGATATAATAATTTATGTTGCAGCGAACAAGGCAACAAAACAGAATATGGAGAAGTCGCCTAGCTTGGTTTATGGCGCACGACTGGAACTCGTGTATGGGTTAATAGCTCATCGAGGGTTCGAATCCCTCCTTCTCCGCCAAAGAAGTGGTATCATGTTTCG
>CALWWT010000275.1 GCA_944385325.1 uncultured Clostridia bacterium
AAGTATAATCAACCTCAGCTTTCACGATAATTTCGTTTACGGAAGACATATAAGGGATAATTTTTTGGTCTTTCCCATAACCTTCTTTTCTCGTCTTCTCTTTTTGATACTGGTAGGGGATTACCTCAAGGGTTCCCGGGACGAGAGAAGGGTAGAGCATGACTCCGTACTTTTGCATCCCCGCTGTAACTTTTGCTTGGATTTCAAGTTCGGGAACGTACTTATAGTTGTATCCTTCCTTGTTTCTCTGCAAGACGCCTGACATATCAGCTATACGCAACAGCTTCTCGTAGAGATTAAGCCCCGATGACTCTTGTGTTGTATTTTTTTCTTCCGGCATAAAGCCCTCCTTTTAATTAGTAACTGATTCTTTCGACCTCGATTCGAGGAGATAGGTTGCGGTTAAGTCTGCGCAATGGAGCAGGAGCGCCAAGCCTGACTTCTCAAATATCTTCCCGATAAGATAGCTTCCGCCTTTTACGGATGTATCGAAGCCTCCCATATGAGCTCTTATCGCGTAGATTTCCTGTTCCGTAAGCTTCATAAACTGCTGGATAATTATGATAGATTTGTCTGCGTGATCTCCGAGAGGGGACTGTTCTTCAATCGTCCAAAACTCTTTTTCAACCCATTTCCCATTTTCATCTTTCACGTTGCGTGTAGATTTCTTGTAGAAGTTTACTTTGCACAAATCATGGAAGAGTGCGACGATAGCAGCGGCCTCCTCAGATGTTGTCAAGTTATACGTTCGAAGAAGCAGTAAAAGTTGATCGTAGACATTGAGAGAATGTTCGCAAAGCCCACCTTCACAACACCCATGATATTTCGTACTTGCAGGAGCCGAAAAGAAATCAGATAGCTCAAGCCATTCGAGAAGTTCTTCTCGGCCCGTGCGCCGTATTTTTTCTCGGCAAATGCTAATAAAATTTTCCTTGTTTGAATCAGAGTTCATTTTGATAATCTAACTATCTCCAATTATTGTCTATAAATGTTTTATACTTGATAAACAAATAGCGGACTCATCTTTTGTTGTCCACATATAGTTTATCATTGCAAAAACTAAAAGTCAAGCGTTTTGCGTGACTTTTAGAATCTTTTTTCTAGAATTTTCGTGGAGGACACTTTTTGCTATTTATGAATTCTTGCTTGGCATGAAGCCTTTGTTGCTCCACCACTTCTTCACATTCTTTATAAGGGAGTAGCTTTTTTACTTTGTACTTTAAGAGCATTTCCCTCGAAATCACATGATATAACAAATTCGCAAATAATTTCTGAGCTGTTTTAGATTCGTGGATTCTTTCCCAAATTGTTTTGTCTTTTTGATCAAGGGTAGGTGGGGGGGAGACTGAAAGAAGAGGGAAAAATACATCGTAAAAATTCACGCTATAGTCACACGTTATCCATCTACCATCGCCAGATGCGAAAGCCTCTACTTCTTTACATCTCCTAAATTCAGCATCGTCTAAATCCCAGTACTCTAACTCCCAAGGCTTTGTTATTTTTTCGAGATGAACATAATACTCTGGAATCGGCAGCCCACCGTAGGGGGTGTCAACTACTTGACGGCACTTTTTACATCTTTCTAAGAACCACTCGTATCCAGCAGAAATATCCTGTTCTGTTAGTCCAATTTCGTCATCGATGTCTTTTGTTTTCTCGCTTCGTATTGCGTCATCCCAATATATAATCGAAGCATAAATCTTATTGATATTATATCCAGACTCAAATGATGTACAGTTAGACTCTTCAAACAATTTTCTTGCTGCCTTAAAATCAAGAATGCGATTTTTGAAAATGGAATATTCAAAGACAACTTTATAATTCCAGAGCACAGTGCTCTTTACTTCTTCTTCCTCGGCATCGATCTTAGCTCTTGTATCTTCTAAGTGGCTCCCGAATCTCTCCACTCTAACTTTCTTGGAATATTGCTTATTGTTTATATCGCCATATCCACCCGGAACATGAACTTCTGTCCAGTGATCGTAGCAAGGGATCTCAAATTCGTCATATAGATTTTTGAGATATAAGGCTAAGTCTAAATCAGGCGCAACATGATTCATTTGCTCCTTAAGGTCATTCAGATATTTATCTGTTATTTCCTTTTGTAAAACGGCATCGGTTTTATTGGCGTCCAACCGTTCTTGTCTTTTCGCACTATTTTTTAAGGCTTGCCATCCCCAAACAAGGAAGAAGCCTATAAGCAGTATTATGAAAATTGTCATAGGTTCCTCCTTGATGAGGGGTGATTAAGCAGTTAGCACTTTGCTCATTCTTGTACCACAATTATACCATAAACTTTCAAAAATGCAAGTACATCTGCCAAAAATCATAAAATAATCCATTGATTTAACTTGACATTCGGCTTCGAATCAGATATATGATATCTGAGAGAAGGGAGGCCCATTATGAAAAAATGTCCAAGATGTGAATTGAACTACATAGAAGATTGGGAAGATATTTGCTCTGTATGTGAAGCGACTCTAAACGAGATAAAGAATCCCACAAACGTTAAAGGAATCGTAGTTAGTAAGGACAACATACAAAACCCAATATCGGGAAATGCAGTTTATCAAATTGTTAGATATCTCGTTGGCGATTATGGTGACGATGACGTTGATATCTATGATACGGAATCTCCATTCTCATACCGAAGCACAATCAATAAGCTAAAGCAAAATGTTCCATATGCTATAATACGATACAAGCAAGGTGGCGCATTTAAGCAATATTCATTTGACGGCGACAAAGCATGGACAAAATTCTTCCTTGCTAACCCAAGATTTAATAAGCTTATTACAGGATGGGGGGTTAAAACTTTGGACGAATTATACGGAATGGCTAAAAGCTATCATAATACATGGCCAAAGATGAGATAAACTCATTCGAAACGCTTGACAAGATCATTTCGATGCGATAATATGAAGAAGCAAATCAAACTTCCCATTCGATTTGCGTTTCTTGTCTCCGTTCATCATTCGGAGAACACTTCCTAAAAAGCTAGGAGCAGATATTTCTGTTCCTAGTTTTTTATATCCGATTGGCCACTTGTGAAACAAATAGGTGCACCCAGATTATCCCACATTTTTAGTCCCAAATTTAGTCCCAAATTGGTCCCAAAAATATCTATGAAACAATATAATATACATAATGATTTATATTAGAATGTTGTATGCTTTTATGACGTAATAGTATATTTTTGCCATTTTCAACGGCCTTCTAAGCCGTGTGTCAGGAGTTCGAATCTCTTCAGGCGCACCAAATTATATGGCGGGTGTAGCTCAGTTGGTTAGAGCGCCAGATTGTGGCCCTGGAGGTCGTGAGTTCGATTCTCGT